>NZ_CAMLOV010000020.1 GCF_946481715.1 uncultured Mucilaginibacter sp.
CCAGTCTGTTCAAATAAAAAATGCCCTTATTTCTGTTTATTACAAAGACAACCTCGAGCCGATAATTCACGAGTTGAATCGCCTCGGTGTCAACATATATTCAACCGGTGGTACCGAAACATTTATCCGCGACCTTGGGGTTGATGTGATTGCTGTTGAGGACCTTACCTCGTACCCATCTATTTTGGGCGGACGCGTAAAAACCCTGCATCCAAAGGTGTTTGGTGGTATATTATCGCGCCGTGGTTTAGATAGCGATGCGCAGCAGCTGGAGCAATACGCTATCCCCGAGATAGACCTGGTGATTGTTGACCTTTACCCCTTCGAAGAAACCGTAAACTCCGGCGCAGGCCAGGAAGATATTATCGAAAAGATAGATATCGGCGGTATATCATTGATCCGCGCGGCTGCCAAAAACTTTAAAGATGTGGTTATCGTGGCCTCTAAAAACGATTACGGCACTTTAGAAGATATCCTGAAAAGCCAGGATGGCGTAACCACTATCGATCAGCGCCGCACGTTTGCGCAAAAGGCGTTCAACATCTCGTCTAATTACGATACCCACATTTTCCAATATTTCGATCAGACAGAGCCGATGCCCGTTTTTAAACAAAGCATACAAACCAGCCAATCCTTGCGTTACGGCGAAAACCCGCATCAAAAGGGTACCTTTTACGGTAACCTTGATGCCATGTTCACTAAGCTGAATGGTAAAGAGTTATCCTATAACAACCTGGTAGATGTCGATGCTGCCGTTGCCCTGATCGACGAATTTACGGAGCCAACCTTTGCTATCCTGAAACATACCAACGCCTGCGGTATTGCCAGTCGTTTACATACCAAAGAGGCCTGGTTAGATGCCCTGGCCTGCGACCCGGTTTCGGCATTTGGCGGTGTATTGATCACCAATGCTGAGGTTTGCGAGGCAACCGCTTTGGAGATTGATAAGATCTTCTACGAGGTGCTGATTGCTCCGGCTTATACCGATGATGCCCTGAAAGTGTTAACCGCTAAAAAGAACCGCATCGTGCTTATCCGCAATAAGGTTGAGTTGCCAACAAAGCAATTTAAAACCCTGCTGAACGGTGTTATTGAGCAAGATATGGACCTGGTAATAGAAGGCCCTGCACAGATGGACCCGGTTACCGATAAAAAACCGACTACCGAAGAGTTGAAAGACCTGTACTTTGCCAACAAAGTGGTAAAACATACTAAATCAAACACCATTGTCTTCGCCAAAAATAACCAATTGATGGCAAGTGGCGTTGGCCAAACATCACGCGTAGATTCCCTGAAGCAAGCTATCATTAAAGCAGAAAGTTTTGGTTTCGACCTGAAGGGTGCGGTAATGGCTTCTGATGCTTTCTTCCCCTTCCCTGATTGTGTGGAGATAGCTGCCGATGCTGGTATTACCGCCGTATTGCAGCCGGGGGGCTCTATAAAAGATCAGGATTCTATCAACATGTGCAACCAAAAAGGCATTGCTATGGTTACAACCGGGGTAAGGCACTTTAAGCACTAAGTAAGCAGCACAAATTTCACGAATGATGCGAATTTATCGAATTAAAAAAAGTGTTAATTCGATAAATTAGAACGAACTTACACAAAGTAAAAACGAATTAAAAACACGGGCAAAGGCACGAATTATACAAATACAGAGTTATTAACTATTAATTAGTTTTAATTCGTGAAATTCGTGTCGAGGCCACCGGTTTCGTGAAAATTCGTGTCCATTATTATTAACTTTGCAAAATATTTGAAATAACGCCACATGGGTTTATTTAATTTTTTCACACAAGAGATCGCCATAGATTTGGGTACTGCCAATACCCTCATTATACATAATGATAAAGTTGTTGTTGATGAACCATCGATAGTAGCTTTCGACCGTACAACCAATAAAGTAATTGCAATTGGCCGTCAGGCCATGCAAATGGAGGGTAAAACCCACGATAACATCCGTACCGTGCGCCCGCTTAAAGATGGTGTAATTGCCGACTTTAACGCCGCCGAGTTGATGATACGCGGGATGATAAAAATGATAAACCAGGGCAAAGGGTGGTTCTTCCCATCGTTGCGAATGGTTATCTGTATCCCATCGGGCATCACCGAGGTGGAAAAACGCGCGGTACGCGACAGCGCCGAAATTGCAGGCGCTAAAGAGGTGTACCTGATATACGAACCAATGGCTGCTGCCGTAGGTATCGGTATCGACGTGGAAGAGCCTATGGGCAACATGATCATCGATATTGGTGGTGGTACTACCGAGATTGCGGTTATTGCTCTATCGGGTATCGTTTGCGACCAGAGTATTCGTGTTGCAGGTGATAACTTCGACTCTGATATCGTTCAGTACATCCGCCGCCAGCACAACATCATGATTGGCGACCGTACTGCCGAGAAAATAAAAATTGAAGTAGGGGCCGCTCTTCCGGAGCTTTCTGAACCACCTGCAGATTTCGCCGTACAAGGCCGCGACCTGATGACCGGCGTGCCAAAGCAGATCACCGTATCGTATACAGAAATTGCTCATTGCCTTGATAAATCCATCTCTAAAATAGAGGAAGCGATTTTGAAAGCATTAGAGATAACCCCGCCGGAGCTTTCTGCGGATATTTACCAAACAGGTATTTACCTTACAGGTGGTGGCGCGTTATTGCGCGGGTTAGACAAACGTGTAGCCGCAAAAACCAAATTGCCCGTACACGTTGCCGAAGACCCGCTGCGCGCGGTAGTACGCGGCACCGGTACCGCCCTTAAAAATATTGGTAACTTTAAGTTTTTAATGCAATAGTTTTTAGAGAAACAAGATATAAGAACCAAGAATCAAGAGAGAAAAGAATTCCTGTCTTGCCTCTTGGTTCTTGACTCTTGAATTCAATCCCCAATTTTTAATTAGATGCGTAACCTCCTGATATTTATCACTAAGTACAACGCATTCTTTTTATTTCTCATTTTCGAGATCGCTTCGCTTATTATTTACGTTAAGTACAACTCTTTTCAAAAGGCTACATTTATCAACAGCACCAACAAGGTAACCGGCGAGTTTTATGCCCGTACCGATGAATTGAAGGGCTATATGTCGCTGCGCGAGGTGAACGATCAGCTCGCCAAAGAAAATGCTGCGCTGCGTAACCAGCTAAGGTCGTCCAAATACCTCGATTCGGTTAACAAGCATGTGGTTAACGATACCGTTTACAAACAACAGTACGAGTATATTGATGCCAAAGTGATCAACAATTCGGTGAACAAGCGCAGTAACTACATTACCATAACCAAGGGCAGTAAGGATGGTGTTGCAAAAGGTATGGGGGTAATCTCTAACAGCGGTGTAGTGGGCAAGATAGTTTTAGTTGGCGAGCATATCTCCATAGTTCAATCGCTGCTGCATAAAGATTCGCGGGTTAGCGCTATGCTGGCTAATAATAAAGAAATAGGCTACTTAGAATGGGGCGACGACCTTGATCCACATAAAGGTTTATTGGTAGACGTATCGAATACGGCTCAACCCAGAGTTGGCGAAGCAGTGGTGACATCACAACTTTCATCATTGTTTCCTGCAGGGATAGCAATTGGTAAAGTAAGCAAGTTAAATGCAAAAGGCGCAGGCTTTTTCCTGAACATGGAAGTGGCGTTGGCGGTAGATTTTAGCAAGCTGGAGTACGTATATATAATTAATAATAAGCTTGCTACCGAGCAGGCGGGACTGGAGGCCCAGGAGAAAAAAGATGAGTAGGATTATCCTGATGAACCTGGTGCGTTTTGTTATGCTCATCTTCCTGCAGGTGTTCTTGCTTAAAAATGTAGCGCTTTATGACCTGAGCACCCCCTACCTATATATCCTCTTTATCCTTTTATTGCCTTTCGAAACGCCGAATATAGTTTTGTTTATCCTCTCGTTTTTGGTGGGGTTAACCATCGATATGTTTTATGATACGCCGGGGCTGCATGCCGCGGCATGTACTGTGCTTGCTTTAGTACGCGTTATGTTCATCAGCATTACAGTGCAGAAAGATGGGTTTGATAACGAACCGGAGCCAACGCTAAGCATTATGGGTTTCCGCTGGTTTTTTACCTATGCACTGGTACTTACGCTGTTTCATCATTTCTTCCTGTTCAACCTGGAAGTTTTTCGCCTAACTGAAATACAATACACACTAAGCCGCTTTTTATTGAGTTCAATATTTACAGTATTTTTGATGCTGGTTTCGGGGCTGTTATTTTTCAGAAGGAAAGAGCGTAAATGAACAGTTTTTTTGAACGGCGCTATATAGTAGCCGGTATTTTCATAGCTTTTATATTGGTGTTGCTTGGCCGCTTGTTTTACATACAGGTGGTAGATGACCGCTATGCGCTTTATGCCAGCCAGAATGTGGTGCGTAAAATGATACAATACCCCGCCCGCGGCCCTATATTAGACCGTAACGGTAAAATAATGGTGCAGAACGAACCCGTGTACGACATTATGGTGATACCTAAACAGGTAACCGCTTTTGATACTGTTGAATTTTGCAAACTGCTTGGCATCGATAAACAAGGCTACGATAAGAGGATGATAAAGGCCCGCAAGTATTCGCCTTACCGCGCTTCGGTTTTCGAGAAGCAGTTATCAGCACAACTATATGCATCCTTTCAGGAGCGGTTATCAGAATTCCCTGGTTTTTTCCCCCAGCAACGCCCGGTACGCACATACCCCGATTCGGCGGCTGCACAGTTTTTGGGCTATATAGGCGAGGTTACCGACCCTATTATCAAACGATCTGGCGGCTATTATAGCCCCGGCGATTATATTGGGATAACCGGCGTAGAGAAATCTTATGAAACCGTACTTCGCGGCCAGCGGGGCGTGCAAAACTGGATGGTTGATTCGCGCAACGTTCGTAAGGCCTCGTACGCAAATGGGGCTTTTGATACCAGCGCCGTGGCTGGCGACCGGCTGGTGTCTTCGCTGGATATGCGCATCCAAAAATTAGGCGAGGAATTAATGCGGAATAAAATAGGCAGTATAGTGGCCATTGAACCAGCAACAGGCGAGATACTCTGCTTTGTAAGCAGCCCCACTTACGACCCTAATTTACTTGTGGGCAAAGAGCGCGGTAACAACGCCGCTAAACTATATAAAGACCCATACAAACCTTTCTTCACCCGCCCGGTGCAGGCATTGTATCCTCCCGGCTCGTCATTTAAACCCCTTAGTGCTTTGATAGCCATGCAGGAAGGTATGATAACGCCGCAAACGGTTTATGTGTGCAGGGGGTATTACCAGTCTGGTAACCGCCGCATAAAATGTTTTCATGGCGAGGTGCACGGCGCGGTTTCACTAAGCCAGGCAATTGCCCATTCCTGTAACGGATATTTTGATATGGTGTTCGAAAAACTGGTGAACCGGTTTGGTGCGCGAAATATCGATACCGGCTTTAATGCCTGGCGAAACAACGTGGCTAAATTCGGCTTAGGCACGCGGCTCGACCTTGATCTGCCGAGCGAAAGCAGGGGGCTTTTGCCTAAGGCACAGTTTTATGATAAGATATATAAAAAAGGCGGCTGGCGTTCCAGTACGGTTATTTCTTTAGGAATAGGGCAGGGCGAGCTTTCGGCAACGCCGTTGCAATTGGCCAATATCGAAGCTATTATCGCTAACCGGGGCTTCTTCTATAAACCACACCTTATAAAGTCCATCGGCGATAAACAGGTTATAAAACACGAATACACCGTACGCAATTACGTGGGGGTCGATTCGCAGTATTTCCGGCCGGCCATTGAAGGAATGCAACAGGTGGTAGAAGTTGGTACCGCAGCCGGGTCTAAAATCCCAGGTATTATTATGTGCGGAAAAACCGGTACTGCGGAGGTGCGGAATCAAAAAAATGATAACTCGGTATTTGTTGCCTTCGCCCCGCGCGATAACCCTAAGATAGCGATTGCGGTTATTGTAGAAAACTCCGGGCAGGGGGCAACATGGGCGGCGCCCATTGCCAGTTTTATTGTGGAGAAATATTTAACGGGTAATATCTCCAAACGTTCGTCTGGTATTTCACCCGAATACTACACGAATGCTAACCTGTTGCCCCCGCCGGTGCTATCCGCGGCAGACAAAAGGCAATTGCGTTTGGATAGCTTAAAAAAAGCACAGGCCGACTCTGTCTCTAAATTGAAATTGAAGGGGGCGTCAAATAAGCCGCAGCAAAAAGTACCTGTAAGCAAACCATCAGCTATGCTGCCAAAACGGAAGAATGATGAGCTACAATAATAACCAGCAGCGCAGCTTCTTTTTAAATGTAGATTGGGTAACCGTACTTATCTACCTCAGCCTGTGCCTTGTTGGTTGGTTTAATATCCACGCGGCGGTTTTTGATGAGAATAAACCCAGCATCCTTGATTTTGATACCCAATATGGTAAGCAATTTATATTTATAGTATCGGGTATTATTATAGGTACCGTTATATTGCTTTTGGAGAGCCGTTTCCTTTCGGCGCTTGCGCCTGCAATTTACGTAGTAACCGTTTTATTGCTGATACTGGTACTGGTAGTTGGCCGTGGCGTAGGTGGTAACCAGGCATGGATAGACCTGGGGGGGGGCTTTAAGCTGCAGCCGTCGGAGTTTGCCAAATTTGCAACCTGTTTGCTATTGGCGAGGTACCTTAGCGCTACCAATGTAAAAGTAACCGATGCTAGGTCGTTCCTTATTGCCGGTGCAATCATTTTGTTGCCTATGATGCTGATTAAGCTGCAGCCCGATGATGGCTCTACGCTGGTATTTTGCTCGTTGATATTTGTGCTGTACCGCGAAGGGCTTTCTCCTTATTTTTTGATCATAACCGGCTTGCTCATTACTTTGTTTATAACGTCGTTGTTGTTTAACGAGTGGTATATAATTATTGTACTTGCTATTGCTACCACGCTTGTTGCATTATCAATTAAACGCAACCGGCCGCTGATATTTAAAATAATTATAGGTGCTGTTATAAGCATGGCGTTTGTATTTGCTGTAAAACCACTTTACAATAATGGTTTAAAAAAGCACCAACGCGAACGTATAGATGTGGTGCTTGGGCTCACTAAGGATAAAAAACATGTTGGTTACAATCAAAATCAATCAAAAATTGCCATAGGCTCCGGTGGTGCCTGGGGCAAGGGCTATTTGCAGGGGACGCAAACCAAATACGCCTTTGTACCCGAGCAAAGCACCGACTTTATTTTTTGCACCATAGGCGAGGAGTGGGGTTTTGCAGGTTCGGTAGTGGTAATGGGGCTTTACCTGTTTCTATTGCTGCGTATCATTATGATAGCCGAGCGGCAGCGAGCGCCATTCTCGCGCATTTATGGGTATGGGGTGGCATCTATTATCTTTTTCCACGTGCTTATTAATATTGCCATGGCCATAGGGCTAATGCCGGTAATTGGCATACCGCTGCCCTTTATCAGTTACGGTGGCTCGTCTTTATGGAGTTTTACCATACTGCTGTTTATCCTGCTTAAGCTGGATAGTAACCGTATGGGAGTTATTTACGGGTAGGTTGGCAGTTTACAATTATGCGTAGCGGCGTTTAAGCAGCGCATAAAATTTATCAGAGGTTTCCTTTTTCCCTTCCCAATTGTTTTTGGTCACGTAATTGTTTTTCAGGAAACGGTCGGCTTCTTCAAAGCTGCTAAAGCGGTTTACAATTTCAATGGCTTCAGTATAGGCCAGGTTGTAACCTTTAAAAAGGTCTTTTACAAAAAGCAGTTTATCGTTTAGCGTAATAGCAGTTTTTATATCAGCTAAAGGCTCAATCACTTCAGTTGGTGCAGTGGCTACAGGTTTTATATCCTTTTTTTGTGCCGATAGCCGCTGGTTAAGCGTAAGTACAGTTTCCGGTTCTTTTGGTTGCAGGTTATCTACCTGTATGTCTTCCATGCTTTCAGCCAAAGCCTTCCCGCCTTTTTCCGTTGGTTCTTCAAATAAGGTTAGTTCGGGTTCAGGAATTTCTTCTTCTTCCATTTCCTCAATTAGCGGTTCGGGCTCTGTAACTTCTGCTGCCGGTTCCGGCTCTTCTTCTATTACCGGCTCCGGTGTAACTTCCTCTTCGATCTCGGCCGGTACTTCTTCCCGCTTCGGGCTGTCGACTTCTGCTTCGGCACTTTCTGCTTCCGTCCCTTCTTCTATTTCAGCGGTGGGTGTCAGTAAAAGTTCGTCCTGGCTTTTGCTATCTTCTTCGTCCTCAAAATTATCAGCTTCATCCAAAACCAATTCATGTCGAACGATTTCTGCCTCTTCAGGTTCGAACGAGACGGTATCTTCCTGTGCACTGCTGCTCAAATCAATAGCCGGTGCTGGTTGTTCTGCCGGTTCGGGTTGCTCAAATTGCAATTCTTCTTCGGGCTTTACTATCTCAAACTTAATGCTATCGTTATTTATAGCTTTCGGGGCATCCGGTTTAAATGGTGCCGCAGCCGGTTTCGCGGGCTGTACAACCGGTTCAAACCATTTCGGCTCGTCTTTTATACTGCTTTTTGCAATGGGCTGACTCTTAATAGCATTTAGCTTGCGCAGTATCTCGGCATGGTCTTTTAAAAAGTGGGTGTTAGCTACAAAAAGCTCAAGTTCAAGGTCGTTAAGGTTATCAACCGTACCTTGCAAGTACTCATATTGCTCGTTAATTTCTTGTATAATAACGCCTATCTTTTTAAATACTTCCTGTTGCTTCATGCTATTATGTTAGGAAAATGCTTATCAAAAATAGTATAAAATTCTGATATTAGCCCCTCACAAAAGTTTTGAGGTTTGTACACAGAGGAAGTTTTTAAAAGGCGTAACGAGATAGGCGGGAGCATAGAGGTGATCTGCGGATCGATGTTTTCAGGCAAAACCGAGGAGTTGATAAGGCGGGTAAACCGTGCCCGAATTGCAAAGGTGAATGTAGAAATTTTTAGCCCTGTGGCCGATACCCGTTATGATAAAAGCGCGCTGGTATCGCATAACCTCAACTCCATTCCATCAAATGCGGTTGATAATGCCGCAGCTATTTTGCCGCTTGCCGGGCACATCCAGGTAGTGGGTATTGATGAGGCCCAGTTTTTTGATGATGAGCTGCCGCGCGTAGTAAGTACGCTGGCCAACAGCGGCGTACGGGTAATTGTTGCCGGCTTGGATATGGATTTTAAAGGCCGCCCCTTTGGCACTATGCCCGAGCTGATGGCCATGGCCGAATCGGTAACCAAGTTGCATGCCGTGTGCGTAAAATGCGGTAGCCCCGCACTAAATTCTTACCGTTTGGTGCCCGATGAAAGCCAGATATTGCTTGGCGAAAAAGAAAGCTACGAACCCCGGTGTCGTAATTGTTTTAACCTGGACGGGATGGCTAATTGACATTTTTGGGCGGGCAGTCAAGAATTTTTTATTATACCTGCACATTTACTTTTTAATCTGCATATCTAAATCTCCTATCGCACATCTTTTTTATTTGTCGTAATAAACAAATTATCTGCCTTAGTGTTAATAAGCAATAATCCGTTACGCTTAATTTGAAAATACAACAACTTATAGGAGCACATTATGGCCGGGAAAGTTTTAGTTATTGAGGATGATAAAGATATAAGGGATGCCGTTACGCTTGCCCTGGAGGATGAAGGTTATGAAGTGGTATCATCTGATAATGCCAGGGTGCTTAAACAATTGGATGTAATTGCCCCGGATATTATATTGCTTGATAATTGGCTTACCGACTGGAGCAGCGATGCAAACGGGCAACAACTAAGCAAAGGCCTAAAAAGCAACCCGGAAACCAGCCACATCCCAGTGATAATAGTATCGGCTGTAAGCAATATTAAAGAAATTGCCGAAGCGGGCCTGGCTGACGGCTATTTGAAAAAGCCATTTGATTTAACCGAATTGGCTGATGTGGTGAAGAAGCATGTTAGCCGCCCGGCTCCCTAAAAGGGAGTGGGGTTTGGAAACAAGAACGCAACCCATAAGATTCAAGACAAAAAAGCCCGATTCGATATTATTGAATCGGGCTTTTAGCGTTTTAGAGGCTAAGTAGGCTGGGCTTGCCATTGTGTTAAATCTTCACCCCCAATCCAATATTAAACGACTTGCCGTCGCCGGGTAAGATGCCGGGGCCGGGGTACATGTTTATCCTGCGGGTAAAGTACTTCTCGTTTGTTAGGTTGTTAACGTGGAAGTTAACGTGGTAATTTTTCAGGAAATTGTAGTTAAATGAAAGATCAACCAGTTTGTAGGCGGGCACAACACCGCTGGCGCCGGTTGGGTTAAAGGCGGTGTTATTGGCATCGCTAAAGTTTTTGCCTACATAGCTAAATAATATCGTGCTGGTTATAGCTCCGTTGATATAGGTGAGCCCGGTGCGGTTGGTCCAGGTCGGCGTGCCCTCTATCTGGTGGCCAACCAGGTTGTTGTTTACGCCGGATACATTTATGGACCCTGTTTTATACCGGGCATTGGTGTAAGCGAGAGTGTTAAAAACCTTCAGATCGCTTTTTGATTGCGGGTTGAATGAGCGCAATAGGGATAGCTCGGTATAAGCTTCTATTCCTTTCGATGCCGCGTTGCCAATATTGGTTAAGTACAGATGGCTTGCCCCCGCACCATCCTGCACCGTTAAAGTGCCTGCGCGGTTTTTATACTGCACGTAAAAGGCATTTACGTCAAAAGCAAATACCTTAGGAATGCGGCCGCGGTAACCCAGGTCGATATCGTAACCACGGCTGTCCTTAATGTTTTTATCAACGATGGTTAGCTGGTCTGCAGGTACAACTGCGGCATATAGGTAAGGGCGGTAAGCCTGCGATATATTGCCATACAATTGGCTGTTGTGGCTCAACTGGTATTGTACGCCTACCCCAAATAGGGGAAAATTACGATTTTGGTGATAATCGATAGGCGTATTCCTGTTGTTTACCACACCCGTTAAATTAGATTTTATTACCTCTATCCTTGCACCCGGCGTAAACGACAAGCGTTTGGTAATGAGGAAAAGGTTCTCAAAAAAAGCAGCATAGTTATCCGTTTGCAAGTGGGTATCTATCCCGTAGTCTTTCACCAAACTCAAATCGAAATCGGTACCAATCGTTCCTACTCCCTTTTGCAGGCGTTTGGTGAGCGTGTTAGAATACCTTACACCGGCGCTTAAAGTACTGGTTAGCCCGCCTAAATTGTAGCTGTGGGCCAGGCGTGCTTCGGTGGTGAGGCTTTTGTAATAATCACGGTCAACCTGGCGGGGGTTAAGGGTTTTTAGTGTAGTGTTCACGGTATCGCCTACGTTTGGCGTTGCAATAAACTGTACGCTATTACGCTGACCCGATAGCATGTGGGCGGTAACCTCCAGTTTTGTATTTTTGCCGAAATTATAGTTGAACAACAAGGCAGGAATATTGATAACCGGGTTAAAGAAGTTACGGAAACGGTTACTCTGGCGGCTGGTAACCGCAAACTGCGCATCGGTTAAGCCACCAGCAATTTGCTGCACATAATCCGACCGGGAAAACTGGAACGCCAGGCTTCCCCTGCTGTTGAACTGGTATTTGATATTAGCATAGAACGCATGATAGTTGAATGCTGAATTTGGCCTCCATCCATTCCCGTTGCGGGCATCAAAGTATGCGTAGTAGCTAATCTTACCAACCTTACCGCCAATTGCGTTATAGGTGTTGAAGAAACGGTTAGAGCCTACAGTTTGTTCGCTTTCCAGCCCGAAGGTTTTGGTGGTGTCCGGCTCTTTTATTTTGAAGTTTACCATACCGCCAAACTGGTCGCCAAACTGTAGTGCCGCTGCGCCGCGCAGGTATTGCACCTCGCCAATGGCCTGAAAAGGCATATTATAATGGTTTTCGGGATAGCCAAACACATCCGAGTTGGTATTGTACCCGTTTTGGCGGATGTTGGTTTCTATAGAGCGGTGCATATCCGTACCCCGGGTGCCGATGTTTAGCTGTAGGCCAGCGCCGTCCATTTCCCAAACATTGATGCCGGGCACCTGCGAAAATAATGTACGCGGCACATTGCCGGATAAGTTTGCCTTACCGGGGTCGCCATAAATAATGTTGGTTTTTTTGCCGGAGAAAATGTATGTGCCGCTTACGTCGGGAAGGTATTTGCTGCGGTTTTCTTTTATAATAACGCTATCGAGTTTTACGGTGTCCTTTACCGTTTTTTGTTGTGCCTGTGCTGCACCGGCAATAAAAATAGCTGGCAGCAACATTTTATATAAATGTTTCATGTGTGTCGAGTCTTAAAAGTTAAAAAATAGCGGCCACCTTCCGCATCCGTGTGCGCAGGGCTTAAAACTATAGCTGCTTTGTTTTGGGTTAACCTAAAAACTCGGGTGGCTGCCCGTTGATGGTAGTAAAAGGGTTTGATAAACCTTTTTGTATAGGTTTAACCGTTAAAGGGGCAATTTCTTCAAATGCTATAAATTGATATTGCAGTACAGGCGCATTGTATTTGATATCGCTGCCGGCTTTTTTTAGCGAAGCATCATGGTCCTTATCGCCCTGCGGTATATCGTTTATTTGTTTGGCGTAAATGATGTTCTTTTTTAACAGCCTTGTTTTCTCATAGTTTTGTATCACCATGAGGTAGAGGGTATCGCGGGTTACTTTAAGCTTTACATAGTTATAACAAGCATTTTTTAATTGGACCTGCCCATCAATATTTTTATAATCGCCCCAAGTTTCGGTTATGCCGGGGAGGTGCTGGGCAATCTTAACTTCTACAAGCGCGTTTGGGTTGTACAGATTCTGGCTTATCAGTTCGTTCATCTGCCTGTCGGTACGGTATTCCTGGTAATGTTGCAACAGCATGTACCCGCCGGCATTAAACAGGTGGATACTCAGCATCACAATCGCAAAAATCCGTTTCAATTAATAATGGTTCTAAACAATCGCAATTTTAACTAAAATTTAACAAATAGCATTGGCCATTTATTGGTTACCTTGTTAAACAGGTGTTTCACTCTAAGCAAATTAAATTAACTTTGCACAATTGACTGAAAGCGACATTTGGTCAAATAAAATGTTGCTAACATAATTGATTTAAATGCAAAGCAAAAAGCGCGTGCTGTTTTATTTAGTAGATGGCGCCCATAGCGAAGTACTGCCCGAACTGATAGAACAAGGGCTACTCCCCAATATAAAACGTATTATAGACGAAGGTACTTACCGTAAGGCCACTACCTGTTTCCCATCTACCACCGGCCCGGCATACCTGCCGTTTTTAACCGGGCATTTCCCCGGCACGCAGGATATCACCGGCATACGCTGGTTTGATAAGAAGGAATTTAAGCGTACCCGCTGGAACAAGAATGCCATGCGCAGCTACTGCGGCCCCGAAGCAGCCTGGTTTAATACCGATATGCACCCGGATAAGCCAACGCTTTTTGAGCTGATGGGAGAATCGTACAATATGTACAACATGATAACCCGCAACGTGCCCGATGAATACGATTTGGGCAAGAAAGGCAAGGGCTGGCTGTATACCAAAGCGCATTTTAAACAAATACACCACCCGGTAGACTTACAGGGGCACGACCGTATTATGGATATGCTGAACGCAGGTAAAGATTTCGACTTCCTGTTTGCTGTGTTTCCGAGCGTGGATTGGGACTCGCATTACCACCATATCCGCGATGAGCGCACCATAGAGGCCTATAAAATTGTGGACAGGAGCCTGGGAACCGTACGTGCCAAACTGGAGCAAAAAGGCTGGTGGGACGATACGCTGTTTGTAATGACATCCGACCATGGGCTTACACCAACTACCAAGCACCTGGACCTGGGCGACTGGATGACCAACAATGGCTTAAAATCTGTTTACTACCCGGTGATATGGAAGCAAAACCCCAAATCGGCGGTGATGATCTCCGGTAATTCATTTGGTAGCATACACTTGCTGGATCATGCGGGCGACCACGTGCTTCGCGAAGCAGAAATTGTTAGCATTATGGGCAGCGAACGCCTGGAGAAGTTGATAAAAGAAGACGCCGTTGATTTTGCCATTTACCGTGGCGACGATGAGCAAACTTTTATGCTGCACAACCGCAAAGGCAAAGCCAAAATAGCAGTAAAGGGCAATGTATTTACCTATGAGCCAATAACCGCCGACGTGCTCAAATACGGCGGTAAGATAGAAGCAACCGGCCACCGCGCTATATTGGAAGCTACCTTCGAGACGGAATACCCTGATGCTATCTTCCAGATATACCAATTGTTCCGAAGCCGCAGGGCAGGGGATATTGTGGTGAGCGCCGCCGTGGGTTATGATTTGCGCGATTTTTGGGAATATCCGGAGCATCTTGGTTCGCACGGTTCATTACACAGCCAGCACATCCATGTGCCTTTAATATACAACCAAAAAGGCTGGAATACCCGCCCGGCACGTACCGCCGATCTGTTTGATACCATCCTGAAATGGAAGGGCATCACCCCCGAAAAATCAGAAGGCGAGCCATTATTTTAATATATTAGTAAAGAAAATTTAGCATCTATAAATGACTGAACAGGAAGCCATTACAGAAGATAAGCAGGAAGTAAATAAAGTATTTAATAAAAACGTAATCATTAAAGGCGCCCTTTGGTTTGCGCTGATAACGGTTATCACTATTGCCGGGATATTTTTTTACAACAATACAGGTAATACCGTAAAGGCACTTCAGCACATCTCGTACAAGTTTATAGCTATTTGCTTTGTAATGCTTTTTGTAGACCTGCAGCTGGGCAGCTGGCGCAACCATATTTACATCCGCAAGCTGGCACCTGCTGTATCGCATTGGGTTAGCTTTAGGGCAAACGTGGCCAATATGTTTATGGGGGCAGTTACCCCGGCGCATGGTGGCGCAGGCCCGGCACAGATATTTGTGTATACCAGCAATGGCGTAACCTTCATCGATGCGTTTGCTGTAAGCCTTATTAACATGGGTGCTACACTGATATTTATGCCACTGGCTGGCTTTGTGGCCATTATGCTAATGGATACCAGCTCCGTAAGCAGCTTTGTGCCGCAGATGTTGAAGTTTGGCTTTACCTTTTTCCTGCTGTTTTTGGTGGCGTTTATCCTGGCGTTTTGGAAACCGCTTTGGGTAGGGGCTATAATTAAACAAATAGCAAAGGGCTTATCCGCCGTTTTCCCCAAGCGGAAGGAGAAACTAAGCAAATGGGCCGATAGCTCGTTTATCAACATCAGCAAGTACCAGCAAACTTGTAGCGTTATTATCCGGCAGCACCCCTTTTTGTTTCCCCTTAGTTTGTTGATAACCACGCTGTTGTACCTAAATAAATACTGCCTGCAATGGGTTATATTGATGGGGCTTGGGGTAAATGCCAACCTTACACAGGTTATTGCTTTCCAGGTAATTATTCAGTTTGGGATATACTTTGCACCCAGCCCGGGCGGCAGCGGCTTTGCCGAAGTGCTGATATCCAAGCTGTTCGGGACTATAATACCGGCTACATTGCTGCCCATATTTACCCTGCTGCAACGCTCGTTCCTGCTGTTTTTTCCGGCAATGGTGGGGGCGTATGTAGTGATTAGTTTACTGCGGAAACAGACTTTAAAGAAGGGCTAACCGAGCTACACTAATTTATTTTTGTACGGATCGTACAGTTCGTACAACTTCGTACAGCTCGTACAATTTTTGGGGCTTTTCGTACAGTTTCGTACAATCTCGTACAGTTTCGTACAACTTCGTACAGTTTCGCACAGTTTCGTACACCTGTTTTGCTATTTGCGAAAACCTTCAAAAATCTTCAAAAATCTGTGCTTTTTCGGTAAAATATCCTCAAGAAAAGGCGGATATCAGTTTCTTAAATTTAAAGGATCTATTGGTGCGGATGTCGGCGGTAAAAAAACAAATCACGGGCAACTCAATTGCATTGAAGGAGGCGGAAGAGGGCGCTATTCCGTAACCACCACAATCTTTCCGCTGGCTGTATTACTATCCATCAGCCGGTGTGCGTCGCTGAGTTCTTTCAATTTAAAAACGCCGCCAATTTTTAATTTCACCTGCCCGGTTTCGATGTCGTTTATAAATTTTTGAAAATGCTCTTTTTCTACCCTTACCTGTCCGCTATCGTAAACGGTTAGGTTTACCGCCGCCGGTATATATTCCATTGGGGCAAAATCGGCAATGGCCCATTGTTCGGAAAGCATACCCGTCATACATACCGAACCTCCAATGGCAACACAATGCAACGAATCCTTCAAGGTGGATGCCCCCACCAGTTCGAGTACATGGTTCACACCGCCCGGATACGGTCCCCTCAAGCTGGCAGCCAGGTTTCCGTCGTCTATCAAAACGGTATCGGCGCCGTTTTGCAACAACAGGCCTTTGCTTTCCGGCTTCCGTGTGGTTGATATGATGGTTAAACCGGCATTCCTGGCCAGTTGGGCCGCCAGCAAACCGATAGAGGATGTGCCCCCTCTGATAAGCAAGCTTTCGCCCGCTTTTATCTTCAGCGCAATATGCAGCGAACCGTATACCGTTTGGAACATTTCGGGAGTGGCGCCGAGTACGTCCCAGGGCAGGCTGCTTTCAAAAGGCATCAGGATACTTTTGGGTAATACGGTAAACTCGGCGTAACTGCCGTCGTAATCCCTGCCCATACCACCCATAAAGGCGGCAAGCTTTTGCCCGGGCTGGTACTCGCCCGAAGTATCGAGCACAACTTCTCCTACGCACTCGATACCCAGCACGCGTGGAAAATGAACACCGGGCGACAAACCCTTCCTGGTCATCAGTTCCGACCGGTTAAGCCCGAAGGCCTTTACTTTTATTAATACTTGCCCATCGCCCGGATCGGGTATCGGCCGCTCCTCTAAAACAAAATTTTCGGGGCCGCCGGGTTGGTTTATAATAATTGCTTTCATTTTTATAATGGATGAATTACAAAAGCAAAATTCGGGCATTTAGGCTAAAGCAACCCATAAGATATCTTAAGAAATTCCTTTAACATGCTTTAAGGATCAACCTTTGGATATACGCTTTTTGCGCACGGTGCTCAGGAATTCGGGCGTAAGGCCCAGGAAGGATGCTATCTGCGTATTGGGTAGCCGGTTGGCGAGGTTTGGGTATTGCTGTAAAAAATACTCATACCGCTCTTCGGCAGACGAACTGATGGTTTGAAGTACCCGGTTTTGCAGGCCGATGTATTTTTGTTCGATAATGACCCGGAAATTATGGTCGATCTTGTGATAGTTGACATATAAATATAAAAGATCGCCGTGTTTTATTTGCAAAACCGTTGTTGCCTCCACGGCTTCGATGTATAGCTGGCTTGGCTTTTCGGAATAAAAACTGCTGAGGTCGGTTATCCAATCGTTCTCTGCCGCAAACTGGATGTTATGCTCTTTGCCGTTTTTATCCACCGCGTACATTTTCAGGCAACCCGAAACTACAAAAGTAAAATGCCGGCAAACCTCGCCTTGTTGTAAAATAAACTGGCGGCGCTTTATGCTGCGTTCGGTAAAATGCGCAGCCAGTTCGTTCTCTTCGCCCGCATCCAGCGGAAAGTAATCCTTAAAATACGCTATCAGCGTTTGTATGGTCAAATCTGCGTTGTTCAAGGCCTTGTAATTAAAGCAAAAGATGCCGTTAGTATCCAAAAATATGTATTAATTTGATAGGAAATATGAAGCGTGCTCATCGGGAGGAGGGGCCTTATCGTTTTAATTAGCATGAACTGGACAAACCTTTTTTTCGGCTTAGGATTACTGGCTTTCGCCGCATTGTTTTCCTGGTACCTCATCAATGCCTGGCTGCGGGCGCGGGACACGGGTTACAGCGCCGGATACATTGGCAGTTATGGCAGACGGGTGAAGGGCTGGATAGCGGTTATAATGTTAATTACTACAGGCATTTTTTTGATCATTGATGGTTTACGGGGAGCCTGAAAGAAATTGTTTAAATTAAAAGGATGAACTCAAATCCAATGCAAAACCCGTTTACCCTGATCCTTAAATTATTCGGCATTACCATTGTATCCGCATTTATTTGCGTGGTTTTAGTGATCTTAATAAGATTGTGCCATTATCGTGGTTGATTAATCATTTCATACACGCTGTTTACACGGGGGCGCTCGGTAGCGTATCTTGCGCTCGTTACAATGGCATTGTGCTAATATAAGATCATCGTCTTCAATGTTTTTTTAAAAGCGCAATATTGTTGCCTTTTTATAGGGGCTTAAATTAACCAATCAATTTGTCAGCGCAAGCCTGATCGTATCTGCCTGCATAGCCGAAAAAATCCCATACCCATTGGCAATGTTGCCCGGCGGGTTATTTAACTGCTGCGAACTGGTATTGGTATTGCTCGAAAGGATATCGCTGTATTCTTTATTAACGGTGTAAAGTATGGCGCTGTATTTACCCGCGTATCTAAATGGCCTATAAGGTACATCGTAATAAGCAGCCTGTTTGGCGTTGATGGTAAAGTTAGATGGATAATTGCCGCTACCGTTTGTGTATTGGTTGGCATCATCGTATTTAAATACAAGCACGTGGTACAACGAATCGGGGTTGATCCAGGTAAAGCGAATGGCGGTTGAATCGAACCCGGCCGGTGTAGCGCCAACTTTTATGGCAAATGCGGTACTGGATGCTGTGTAGCCGGTGGTAGCAGCAGGCATTAGGCTACTGGCAGAAATTTCAATGTTTTTATAGGTGAACTGCAGGGTGTACGTTTTGCCGGTTTGCAAGAAGGTAGAATCGGCGTAGGTATAATTACCTTTAGCAGTTTCGGTTAATTGCACGGTTTGGGCGCCATCGCTTATTTGCAGTTGCAGCCCGCCAATTCGTGCGCCGTAGGCAGCGGTATCGCTAAAAGCCTTTTGCTCGTACAGGTTCACTTTTAACGGGTGGCCAATAAGCAGGTAGCTAATGATCACCGGCCGCTCGGCAACGCTTACCGTGGCATCTTTTTTGCAGGCGGAAAACAAGGCTTCGAATAGTAAAACACTATATATAATTCTCTTTACCATTATTTCAGTTTTAAATTGAGGGTGATGTTGGGCGTAAGGCCCAGGTATTTAATGGTGGTGGTAACCACCTGGTTGCCGCGGATGTAGTACTCGTTGTACCAGGTATTGCGGTGGTTATATACATTGAACAGCGAGAAACTGAGGCTGCCGATTTTGGTGGCATCGGTTTTCAGCAGGTCGTAGGTGGCCGATAGGTCCAGCCTGTGGTAGGCGGGCAAACGCTCGCCATTTTTTTCGCTTACCGATAGATAACTTGTTTTATTACCATCAAGCGTGGTAAGGTTGTATACCCCGGCTGGTGCGGTATAAGGGTGCCCCGTACTAAAAATGAACGTGGCTGCAAAACTCCAGCGCTGCAGGTGGTACATGTTTACCGATTTAAACTCGTGCCTGATATCCTGCGCTGCAGAAAAATAGCTGCTTCCGTAAGCATCAAACTTGTTTTTAGCCTCGGCAAGGGTGTAGCTAAGCCAGCCGGTATATATGCCGGTTTTCTTTTGCAGTAAAAACTCTATCCCCTTTGCGTAGCCACTGCCATTATAAAAATTTTCGGTAATGGTGGTGGCAGTATTTGCACCGCCACCAAAGCCGCCGCCCGGGCCTCCACCGCCGGGCGCCCCGCCGCCAGGCTGGCGGATAGAATACTCGGTAAGCCCGCTCAGTTTTTTATAATAACCCTCTACATCAAACAATATCTTATCGGTTTCGTAACTGGTGCCGAAGATGAAATGGTTTGATACCCCTACCGGGATACTGCTGTTATTGGCCAACACCCAAAAGTTACGGTCGCCGCCGCTTACATCCTCGCGTATTACGCGGTTGGTGAACTGGTAAAAGCGGCCGGTTGCGCCTTTTAGGTTAATATGATCGGTAAGGTGGTAAATGGCCGATAAGCGTGGTTCATAATAAAACTTGTTTGTTGGCGTAAAGTAGGTGCTGCGGAAGCCGGGCTGTATGTGCCACCTGCCGGTTGGCTCGTACTCCAGTTCGGTATAAGCACCTGCGGTGGAGCCTGAGTTATGCTGATTGATCAGCGTAGTGGTATCGTTTTGGGTGTATTTATAATCTATCTTAACGTTGGAGCTAAAGCCACCAAAATTTACCTTAAGTTTTGATGCGGCGTTCCATTCCCAGTCGCTTTTAATACCTGCATCGCGTAAGCGGTTATTCTCTAATATGCCGTTGTTAATATTAACGGTAGTAGCGCTATCTACAATAGTGCCGCTGGTGCCACGGTCGCGGTCGCTAAAGAAGCCGGAGTAGCTTAGCACGGTGCTGCCAAACAATTTTTGGCTTGGAGTGGTGTTCCACTTAATGCTGGTACCCAGGTTGCCATAATGCGTATCATCGCTGATGTTTAGCGTACCGCCCGATGATGTAAGAAAGGACGGCAAAGTCATTTCGCGGCTGTTATCCAGGTGGTCGGTACCGTTGTAAAGGCTCCAGCTAAAGGTGTTTTTAGCTGTTGGTGCCCACGTAAATTTAGTGTTAAGGTCGTAAAAGTAGGATGACGGTGTGGTTTGGTTATTAAAACCACCCGGTGGCCCTCCGCCGAAACCACCACCACCCGGGCCACCCCGGCCGGCTCCGCCGCCCGTATTGGCAGCACTGGTATTAAACTGGCCGAATAATTTATTGTACAATGGCCCCTGGTATGAGCGCCGTACTGCTATTAATGCCGACGCGTTGGTGCCAACGGGGGTTTCGGCATATATATTTGTGCTTAACAGGCTGATGTCGCCGCCTATATTAACCTCTTTTTTGTTGCCGTCTTTACCGCGCACTTCGGTTACGCTGGAGAGGCGGCCGCCGTATTTGGATGAAAAACCGCCTTTATAAAGCTCTACATCGCGCACGGCGTTACTGTTAAAGGCGCTAAAGAAGCCGTACAGGTGATCTACCTGGTAAATGGTAAAGCCATCAAAGGTAACCAGGTTTTGATCGGGCGTGCCGCCGCGCACATAAATTCCCGATGAGGATTCGTTTGTAGCCGCAACACCCGGCATCAGCTGAAATGCACGCATAATGTCTTTTTCGCCAATATTGGGCAACTTATCCAACAGGGCAGGGGTAAGCTGTACCACGCTCACTTTTTTGCTATCTGTATTAAGTACGCCTTTCTTTTTGCCGGTTACCACAACCTGGCTAAGCGAATTTAATGAAGGGTAAAGCGGAAAGCTTACGTTGCCTTTGGTGCTGTTGCTATCCAGTCGGAATACATCGGGCTGATAGCCCACAAAAGATACATCTACTACAGAAGTATCTGACGGGATGTTGAGGATGGTAAAATTACCACTGGTATTGGTGAGGGCGCTCAAATCGGTACCACGGATCCGCACGCTTGCCCCCGGCAGGGCTTCACCCGTTTTTTGATCAGTAACACGCCCGGTAAGTGCATACATAAAATGCCTTGGCGGCGCTGCCGGCGGTGGTATAATAATAGGCTTGAAACTACGGGCCGTTTGATTCAGTACGTATTTCTGTTTAAGGCGCGGAAGGTCGTCGGGCTTTTGCAGGATATACAGCGTGCCGTCATTCTCTATCCAGTATTGCAGCCCGTTTTCTTTGCAGGCAAACCTAATAACTTTACCCAGCGGCTCGTCAAAAAAATGCTCATTAACATCCATATGCATCAGCGAGTCGCGCTCAAAAACAATGGCTATATCGTATTGAGCTGCCAGCGTATCCAAAAACTGATCGAGTGTACAGGTAAAAAAGCGGTCAACCTTTATTTTTTTTAGTTTTTCGCGTGTGCTTTGCCCATAAGCAACCGTACTCAGCAAAATAAACAGCAGTGTATAACGTAGTTTTCTATCCATTAAATTAGCATGATGTTGCTAATTTGCAAGATGAGAGTTGCGCAGTCAAATAAATGAGATGAAGCCCACCTTTGTATAGGCCAAGGCGGGATATGTGCAGGGTTTTAAAACGCCTTTCCCGTCATTCGGCTGATCACTTCCCTGTAATTATCGGTATAGGGTACTTCTGCATCGTTTAGTTTGATGCGGCCTTTGCGTACGGATTGCACATAACCAACATTTACAATGTATGATTTATGGGTACGGAAAAACTGGTCTGGGGGGAGCTGTTCTTCCAATGCCTTGATGGTAATGCGCGATAAAACGGGCTTCGCCACCCCGTTTCGGTGCAGTTTTACATAATCTTTCAACCCTTCTATATAAGTTATTTCCCCGTGATTGATCCTGATCAGGTTATAATCGGCATATACAAAAAGATGGCCGCGGCTGCGTTCATGCACCGGTGTAGAAGTCTTGTTTTCTATATCGTAAAGATGAAGGGCTTTGTTGCATGCCTTTAAGAACCGTTCCAACGGAACAGGTTTCAGCAGGTAATCTACCACATCCAGCTCAAAACCATCTACGGCAAATTCGTGGTAGGCCGTTACGAAGATCACCATCGGCTTTTGGGCAAGGCTTTTTACCAACTGTAGCCCTGTAAGGCCCGGCATTTGAATATCGCAAAATATCAGGTCTACTACTTCGGTATGTAAAACCTGCATGGCTTGCGCCGCAGACCGGCAGCTGGCAACCAGTTGCAGGCGTGGTACCTGTTTAAGATTATCAGTTAAAAGCTCGAGCGCAAGGGGCTCATCATCAATAATTATACACCTCATATCTGCCCGGGCAACCATTAGGGGGTTCCGCTATTCAAAGAAACAGCATGCGGCACACATTATTTTTTTTTTAGCATTTTTTAACGCGTTTGGCCTCGTCAATATGGGCATTGGCCGAGTGTATTTGTGGTTGCGCACAATAGAGTTTATTTTGCCGTATGCATAAGCCACGCTACAAACCCTGGGTATATAATTTGCTGCCTGTATTGGTATGGTTCCTGCTGTTGGTGCTGCCCTTTGTAAATTCTCCGCCCAACCTACCCGAATGGATGCGGCAACGGTTTATCACCGATATTGTAATATCCAATACAATATTGCTGGCGCTGTTTTATATCCATACCCACCTTCTTTACCCATTAATACAAAAACGGGGTTGGCCAACGTATCTTTTATTGCTTGCGGTTGTATTGGGCGCTTACTGGGGGTATTGGTTCCTGATGAGGGGCATGCCCAGGCATTTGCCAGGTGCATTACTTGATGGCCCGTTACGGGGAGAAATACCGCAAGCCCCCGGTAGCTTTAGCCGTGGGCAGCGGTTTGAGCCACCAATGGGTGGGCGGCCGGGATTGTTCATACCAATAATGTCGCCGGCAATTGCGCTTTTATGTAGTTTTTGCTACCGCATTATTTTAAGCAACAACGCGCGCAAGCAACTAATAAAAGACCGCGAAACAGTTCACTTGCGTACAGAGCTTAATTTTTTACGTTCGCAGATCAATCCACACTTTTTATTTAACGTATTAAACAATTTAACGTCGCTTGCCCGTAAAAAATCAGACCAGATTGAGCCTGCCCTGATAAACTTATCGCAACTGATGCGTTATATGATCTACGAAAGCGACGATAATCGGGTGCCGCTGAACAAAGAATTGGAGTACTTGAAAAGCTATATAGAACTGCAACTGTTGCGCTTTGGCGACGAGGTAACCGTAACCACCGATCTGGATAGCGGTCATCCAACACTTAATATTGCGCCCATGCTGCTGATATCCCTTGTAGAAAATGCTTTTAAACATGGTACCGGCGTGGGGCATTCGGCAATACGCATTAAATTAAAAATACCAGCCGATGCGGGCAGATTATGCTTTTACATAGCCAACCAGGTGAGGCATGACGACAAACACCATGACACCCGGCAAGGCATAGGGCTTAAGAACGTAAGAAGGAGGCTTGATATTTTATACCCGAATAAGCACGAACTTATAATTAACGATAACGGGGCGATCTTTTCTGCAAAGTTGACTATTGAGCTGGGTTGACGCTGCCTGCCGGTAGGCCCGCAGGGAGCGCCATGGTAAGCAATTGGCAAAACCCCTCTCTTCGCTCAATTCCACCGCTCTCTCAATGTCATTAAAGAATAAAATCCGGTTTTAATATCGAACACCGAACGCCAAATACCGAATAATGAAGGTAAAACTTCGACGTTCGATATTCGGAATTCAACATTCGATATTATTTAGGCACCTACCTAAACCCCTTACCCACCGTCACCCCCGCCCAATCATCTGTACGGAATGGGCCTGCGGGGAAGCCTTGTTTGTTGTAGAGGTTAGCATCTATGGGTGCATCTGCCCAGCCGTAGCGCACGGCTACCGGGTTGGGTACTTCCTCGCTCCAAACGGTTACTTTATCGTTGGCAATGGTGGCGCTGGCGTAGTGGAATACCTTATCCGCGCCGGCTATCTCAAAACCCATTAAATACCCGTACTTGTTTTTTACCACCAGCCCGCTATCGGCATGGGTAAAACTGATAGTGGCTTTGCCGTATTTAAATATTGCCGACTGATATACCGGCCCCGAGTATTCGGCGGTTTTAATGTTATAGCTGTTATAAAGCGCAGTGGCGGCCAGCCTTTTGCCCACATCCTCTTTATTGCGGGGGTGGATATTGAATGGGTCGCCTACATCAGTAGTAATGGCCATGCCGGTATTAGGCAGGGCGAGCGCCATGGTTTGGGCTTCGCGCAACTCCGCCCAGCCGCTGCCCTGGTTACTGTTTTGTTGCCCGCCAAAACTGGCCAACTGCACAAACAGGAAGGGGAAGTTATCTTTCCACTCCTCGCGCCAGCTTTGTATCATCAGCGGGAAGGTGCTGCGGTATTGGTAGGCCCTATCGGTATTGGCCTCGCCCTGGTACCAAATTACGCCCTTAATGGCGTAGGGGACAAGCGGGTGCACCATGCTGTTGTACAGCACAGCTCCTGCGTTGTTTTGGATGTGCGCGTAGTGCCAGTCGCTGGCAAAATCGGGCATGCTGCGCCACTTGTTATCGGCAAGCGAAAGTGTTTCATCGCTAAATTTGAGGTAGAGGTCGCTGGCCTGCCCGTGCAAGCCCTGGCCAAACCAGGGTTCGCTTTTTTGCTGCGCCTGGTGCAGCAGTATAATATTGCTGCCGGTTTGCCAGGTACCGGCGGGGAGGGCAATAACACGCGCCTCCTTACCCTCGCCCTCTTTTACAAGTTTGCCGTTTATGTAGAGTTCAAAGTGGCCGTCGTTATCGCCAATGCTTAGGGTGCTTGCCTGCGCGGCCTGGTAAGGGTTAAGCTCGGTGGTGTGTTCCATATAGCCGTCGCCTCGGTAGGCCCAAATGCCTTGCCAGTCCCATTGCGAAGGCGGGCTGTAGGGCATCCAGGTTTTAAAGTAGCTATCATTGGCCTGTAGCATAGTAGCCTTGTCGATTTTTTGCGCATCGGGGGCATCCAAATGCAAATCGTGTTTCAGCTTTTGCAGCAACAGCGAATCTGCCTGCTGCCAGGTTTCGGGCGCATGCGCGCCGTACTCTTTCAAATCGGGTGATTGCAGCATGGCGTTTTTGCTTATCCAGCCTTCTACCTGCGAACCGCCCCAGTTATCATTAATGAGCCCCACGGTAACATGCAGCTTATTGGCCAGTTCTTTAGCGAAGAAGTAACCAACCGCGGTAAAATTGCCTACTGTTTGCGGGGAGAGTGGTACCCATTGCCCTTCGCTTAAATCCGCCACCGGCGTTACCGCAGCTTCCTTTTTTACGTTGAACTGCCTGATGGGCAGGGCAGGACTTATCATTTGTTCGCGGCGGTAATTGTAGGCATCCTGCAGGCGGAACTCCATATTGCTTTGCCCGCTGCAAATCCACACTTCGCCCACCATTACATCGGTATACAGCAGCTGTTGTTTTTTGGCGCTAACCTTTAGCTGGTAAGGGCCGCCTGCGGGCATAGCGGGCAGGGTGGCCATCCATTTGCCGCCCGCACCGGCGGTAGCACTGATTTTGATGTTGTTAAACGCTACTGATACCTTATCGCCTTTGTTTGCCCAGCCCCATACCGGGATAGGTTTGTTGCGCTGCAGAACCATATGGTCGGCAAAGAGTTTAGCGGTCTTTAGCTGCGCATACGCGGATGATACAGAAAGGACAACGGACAAGACAACAATGGCGGGTACCCTCATAGCAATTGGTTTTTATTGGCATACTAAAGTAATGTAAAAAGAGGAGAGCAGCCAGCGTGGTAAAAAAGACGTAGAAAATGCGGGGATTGTATCAGGGCGAGGTTAGGCGCAATAAAACCTGACCGATGGCATTTGTCATATCCCGGGTTATAATTAAATAATAACAACCGGATGTTGCTATTTAAGATCCCCCGGTTTTTTCTGTTACCGCAGGGTCTCTCGGCAGAGGACCCTGAGCTTCAGGACGGAGTGATTTTATTTACCGATATGCCGTACGGGAATGTCCTAAGCCGCAGGGTCCTTTTTCAAAGAGACCCTGCGGGGACATGATTGTTTACATCGAAAATGCAAAGTTGACGACTGCTTATAGCATATAGCGCGCCTTTAACTATCAAACAAATAACTGCTGTACGCCAAACCTTTGGCTACGCTTTTAAAGTTATCGCCCGAGTTTAGGCTAACATGCGGAAACTTGCTTTTAAAAAGTTGATGCACACATGCCACCATCGAGGTGCCACCGGTTAAGAAAAGCGTATCGATCGCCTGCGGATCGATGTTGTTTTCTACCAGAAAATTATCCAGATAGGCGGAGATCCGGGCAACGTCCTTCCCTATGATCTGGTCGTAATCTGCAAGGCTTATTTGCTCGTCTATCTCAATACCCATCTGCCGGTAACAAAACGGGGCCTGGCCAGCAGTTGTTAGGGCGATCTTAGTTTTTTCGATGGACTGGAACACTGAATAGCCAAGGTTGTTATCTATCAGTGTGATGAGGTTTTTGAATAAGCGGTTATTACCCGAAAAATAATAATAATCTTCAATATCCTTTTTTATCCGCAGCCCATTAAAAAAGTTCATTTGTTCCCAGGAGCAAATATTTGCAAAGAGGGATTTTGGTACGTTCAAAACCTTTCCGGGCGTGGCTTCGTACAGAGTGTTCTTACCGAAATAAGGCGTGCCTTTTTCCCACATAAAAGCAGAATCGAAACTGTCGCCGCCAATGTAGATGCCGCCTGTGGCCATCATATCGTTCTTGCGGTCCTTGCTGCGGGCGTTCCCGGGGTTTAGCATAAGGTAAGTAAAATCCGTGGTGCCGCCACCCAAATCCGCTACCAGTACATTTTCCTTTTTAGTAAGTGTTTTTTCGTACGCAAAAGCGGCGCCTATCGGTTCAAACTGAAAGCGTACCTCGGTGAAGCCGGCAAGTTCCGCTGCTTTATTCAATCGTGTTTGGGCCAGCGTATCTTTCTTTACGTCATCATCATCAAAAAACACCGGCCTGCCTATCACCGCTTTGCGGCAATACTGCCCGGTTAACAGGTCGGCACGTCGTTTCAGCTCTTTTAAAATAATTGCCACCAACTCGGGCGCGGTATAACGCCGGTTTTGAATACGGGTTTCGGTGAAACTGCTTTTAGATAAGATCTGTTTAACGGATTTAATAAAACGCCCCTTCATGCCATCGTTTAGGTAGGCCGAAATAGCTTCTTCGCCTACCACATAATTTTGGCTGCCTGCCTCATAAAAATAAATTAGCGAAGGAATGATAATGGTGCTGTCGATCTCGCGCGTTCTCTCATTGTAGATCGCCAAAACAGAGTTGGTAGTACCAAAATCAATTCCGTATAAATACGTGTCCATAGCAGCAAATTTGAAGGGCCGCGAAGTTAAAAAAAAAATCTGGCCGTTATTGCTACCCATAAGGTATTCCGAAGGGATACTTACAGCTTCTTCGTCCCTTCGGGACGGCTCATGGGTAGAAAAAAAAAGAAAGATATAAAGGCGCGTTCCATAGGAATGCTTTATGGGTTAGGCGGATTTTTGTGTTGATCGGATTTTGTGGGTTAACTTAAAATTCAAAGAGGCCCCGCAGAGACTACATAATATTGAACAATATAGTGATGCTGGTACCCTTGAGTATTCGAAACCTTGAATTGACTTCTTATCGCTCGCATATTTGACTCACCCCGGGTACGCTATCGCTGCCCGACCCTCTCTTTCTGCGAAAAAGAGGGTGAGGGAAAAGATAAATAGCCCCAATTTCTCCCATTCTTGCGCAGCAGGGATGGGGCGGGGGGTGAGTTAACTCGCGACGCGGACATGGCCACCGTGTTTCGAACACGCAAGCTGGTACCCTAATGGCAATTGGTTTTATCGGCATACTAAAATAATGTAAAAAGAGGAGAGCAGGCAGCAGGGTAAAAAAAGATGCAGGAAATGCGGGATTGTATTAGGACGGAAAAATTCTGCCCTTTGTAACGTTTTTTAATTTGCCTCCGTCTGTGTGTAAATAAGCGAAAAGCTTAAACCATTACACAATTTATTATGATGAAAACCACAGTTATTATTTTGGCCATGGCATTGATGGCCTTTACCGGCGATGCGCTAACCCAGTTAAATGTAGACAGCAAAGAAGCAAACCAATACATGTTTGAGGCGGTGAAAACCAGCAGCGTTGCCTTTAAAACCGACCTGGTGGACAAAGCCCGCAGCCTGCCCGTAGATGTACGCGTGGCCTGCACCCGCGAACTGGTGCAACTGGCCAAAGCTTACACCCAAACCGACGCCTTTGCAAGCGAATATAAGAAATTTCGCACCAAGCAACTTTATGGCAAGGCCAAACGTTTCGGCATGCCCAGTGTATCCGGCTTGTTAAACAAGGCTAAGGACAAGGTGCTAAACGGCGATAATGGCGAACAAAGCTACCCCGCCGACCCGCAGGAAATGGTAAAAAAACGCCTGGAAGAGTTTATGAAGGTTACCGCCGAAGTTGATTTTAGTGCCAAAACCACCAACGGTGAGTTTATCGACGAGGAGTACCGCCGCAAACCCGGCCAATGGAAAATGTACTACCGCGCCGGCAAACCGGTGATTGCCGCCGCCCGCGAGGACGTTGCTGCCTGGTTGCAGGAACTGGCGCAATAAGCGTTCATCTGTTATTACAACAAAACCATCGGTTAATAGCCGGTGGTTTTCGTGTTTATAATTGGTTAACTTCCCCTACTGGCCGAAGTTATAAACTTCGGCCAGTAGGGGAGAACAGGCCTGCGGCAACAGCTTTTGAATTTTAAACGTAATTTGTTACCTTGTGTACCTTAGCTCCCGCATCATGCCGAAGACCAAACCAGATACAAGGTTCACTGCGCTTTTATTTTTATTGATGATGAATGCCGCCGTCGCATTTGGCCAGGCAGAGAACTACCCATTGCCGGACAAAGTAGCCCGGGATTTTAAAAATCTATTGAACCGCCCGAGGGTGGACCCGAAGCCCCGGTTCGGTAATGTAAGCATAGATTCGATACAGGTAGATACCGGGAGTATTTATACCGAAGCTAACGAACGCATGCCGGTGCTTATTTACAAACCGGTAATAGCCGGGCAAACCAGGTTCCCGGTGGCGATATTCCTGCATGGTACCGGCGGCACTAAGGATCAGGGCGACATCAAGGCCATATTTATCAAACTGGCCAAATTGGGCATTATGGGTGTAGCTATCGACGCGCGTTACCATGGCCAGCGCATACCCGGCGGCGCTCACGGCAGTAAAGAATATACCGGGGCCGCTTACCAGGCATTTAAAACCAACGGCCAAACACACCATGCCTATCCTTTTTTGTATGATACCGCTTATGATCTGTGGCGGTTGGTGGATTACCTGGTCACCCGCCCAGATGTTAAAGCCGACCGTATCGGTATGGGCGGCATATCCATGGGCGGGATGGAGACCTGGATGGCGGCATCGGTAGATAAAAGGATACACGCGGCGGTGCTGGGTATTGCCGTACAAAGCTTTAAATGGAGCCTGGAGAATAACAAATGGCAAGGCCGTGCCGGCACTATTGGCGACGCCCATAAAAAAGCCGCCCATGACCTGGGCGATAGCACCGTTAATGAGGCCAATGTAAAAGCCGTATGGGACAAGATACTGCCCGGCATAACCGGCGAGTTTGATTGCCCGTCGATGATACGGCTTTTTGCGCCGCGGCCTTTACTGATATTAAGTAAGGACAAGGACCCTAACAACCCATACCCCGGCGCACAGATCGGTTTCGGTACGGTAACCGACGCCTATAAGGCCAGGAACGCCACCGCCAAACTGGATATAGTTGTACAACCCAACCTGGGCCATGTTTTTAACGCGAAGGATGCTGATCTTACAATAGCGTTCTTTGCAAAATATTTATTGGAATGACAGTTCACTAAAGGCTAAAATCAATATATTAAAGAATATTAACTCCAATTGAATTTTCTTTATGCACATAAATATGCTTTGGCTTTTTAATCGCACAACACGTTATTTTTAGGTGATAAATAAACTGACGGCCGGAGGGTAAAATCCTGCGTCAATTCGGAGTGCCTTTGCTGCCGCAGGTTCTTTTTAAGAGGCCGGCTGCGGTAACGGGCTGCGGACCGGCTTGGCGTTTCAAAAGAGCGATACTTTTCGTTTAATGTGGTTTTGTATTTAAAAATGCTAACTTCACATAACCATTTCATCTACAGCCTAAATGCCTCGCGCCTGCAAACGATACCTGTTTTACAAACCCATTTTTTTGTTTGTGACCGTAACCCTTTTATTAGCGGTGCCGGTTACTGCGTTTTGCCAAAAAGCCAACCCCCAGGGCATCGATACCATTGGCTTTCAATCTAAACTAAGCGCACGCCTCAGCAGTTTTGTAGCCGAAAAAGCTTACCTGCATTTTAATAAGCCCTACTATTTTGCGGGCGATACCATTTTTTTTAAAGCCTACGTGGTAATGGGCGACAAGCACCAGCTAAGCACCCTCAGCGCGGTATTACACGTCGACCTGATAAACGCAGCCAATAAAATTGAGGCCTCTATCAAATTACACATCATTAATGGTGTTTGTTGGGGAGAGTTTGGGTTGCCGGCTGCAATGCTTTCGGGGAATTACCGCGTGCGGGCTTATACGCAGTGGATGCGCAATAACAACAATGACGTGTTTTTTGAGCATGCCTTCCCTGTTTTTGGATGGAAAAAGGCCGGTAGTGATACCCTTGCCAAACAAACCGCAATTAATAAAACCGACCTTTCCTTTTACCCCGAAGGCGGCACGCTGGTCAATGGGATAAAAAGTAAAGTTGCCTTTAAGGCTACCGCAATCAGCGGGCTTGGCATAGCAGTAAACGGCATCCTTGCCGACCAGGATGGCAACCATGTTGCCACTATTACCAGCAGGCACCTGGGCATGGGGTATTTTTATTTTACGCCTCTGCCCGGTAAAAGCTATAAAGCAACCGTCACCGATGCAAACGGGCAACAATTAACCGCCGAATTGCCGGCTGCCGAACCAGCAGGAATTGCCTTATCCGTTAATAACGATTCGCTGGCAAAAGCATCTGTAAAGATAGAAGCCAACCCTGTTTTTTATAACGAGAACCACGATAAGGACTATACCCTGGTGGTTTACTCGGGTGGCAAAGCAACGTTTATACCCAGTAAATTGGATAACCCGGTAATTACCATGGACGTTTTAAAACGGCGCTTAAAAACCGGGATCGCCTTGTTTACCCTGTTTGCCGCCAATGGCGAACCGCTATGCGAACGCCTGATATTTGTGCAGAATTACGACCAGATAGACTTAAAAGTTATCCCCGAAGCAGCGGCGGGCCAAGATGGGAGAATGAAGATAGGGCTGAAAGCACTAACCCGCGCCGGTGGGCCGTCGGCAGGGCATTTTTCTTTATCCATTGTAAATGATAAGTTCAGCGCCATTGATGAGAATAATGAGCACACCATACTTACCAACCTGCTGCTAACCTCGGCCCTTAAAGGCTATGTGGAGCAGCCCAACTATTATTTCAAAAACCCCGGTGATACGTCCGCCCGCAACCTGGACCTGGTGATGCTGACCAACGGTTACCGAAAATTTGAATGGAGGCAGGGGCAAAGGGATACGACGGCAATTACCTTTCAGCCCGAGCGGGGGTTGGCGATAGGCGGCAACATTAAGGATATCAATGATAAACCAATTAGCCGTGGCGTAGTAACCTTGTTATCGCCCGGCAACTCCCTATTAAGCCAAACCGCCGACGAAAAGGGGGACTTCCGGTTCAGCAACCTAATTTATAACGATACCGCTAAGTTTATACTGCAAGCGGTAAATGCAAAAGGCAAAAACACCACCAAGATTACCTTTAATGATAAAGACGGCCAGCCAACGGTGTTCACTACAGATACTCCCGGCCCTTTGGGCAATGCCACTATGCAGGGTTTGCCGGATAGCGTAGCTAAGTACAGCCCCGGTTTTGATAAGGGGATGATAAAGGGCCGGCTGCTGGAGCAGGTGACCATCAAGAGCAAAAAAACAACACCGATAAAGATAGACCCCATATACGGGTATGTTGACCAAACTATTACGAGTGAGCAAATTGGCGAAAACGGGAATTTAATATTTATTTTAATGAACAAGGCCAATAAGCTTGCGTTTGATAATGTGGGGCCGGGCAACAGAATTGTTCCAAGGGTTCGCACGCCAACCCTGTTGGTGCCTACTAAGATCATTGTAAACAATACAGAGATGGATGAATATTTCGATGTTAACTCCATCCGGCCCGACCAGGTGGAAAGTGTAGATATTATCACCACCCCAACCGCGCCTGCCATTGTGTTCCATGTAAACTATGGCGGCAATCCAAAATACATAACTACTAAAGGCATTTTGCCCATCACCGTTGCCGGGTTTTACAAGGCCGGCGAGTTTTATGCGCCAAAGTATGTTTACGCGGGCGATAACAGCGCAGTTGAAACCCGCACCTGCATCTATTGGAACCCCGAAATTGTGACCGATAAAAATGGCGATGCCTCAATTGAATTTTATAAAGGCAAGGGCAATTATAAAATTATTGTTGAGGGGATAGATGCGGATGGGAATATAGGGCGGGCGGTTTACCGGTATTGATCTTGTTTAATAAGCAAAAAATGTTAAAGGTTGTTAATAATGGCCTTAATAGCGGCGTTACCGCTTACAAGGTAGTATATTGACGGCGCCTTTGCCGGTATGCCCATGTCTCTAATAAAAAAGCCTGTTTTATTTATTTTGTTGTTGCTCGGTTGCTACACCGCATCTGCCCAGGATGGTTTGCCTAAAACTGCGGATTCGCTTTATATGCGTAAACGCTATAAACAGGCGGCAGCTGCATACTTTACCTTGTTTGCCCAGGATAAAGTAAATGAAACCGATGCAAACCTCATTACTGCGGCAAAAGCCAGCGCAAAAGCAAATTACCCCGATAGCGCATTCCGTTTTCTATTCACCATGGTGGCACGCGGCTTTAGTAGTATTGTAAACGATATAACCGAGGAACCCTTATTGCGCAACCTGCACAATGATAAGCAGTGGGCAAGGTTAATAGCAGCTATAAATAAAGAACGGAATATTTTTAACCGGCCTGTAGCTGATGAATTGATCACGCTGTGCAAAAACCGCAAAACTGTAGATGACAGGCAAAAGGCGCTGCTTGCCGTATACCCGGCACGGTCGTTACGCATGAAGATATTCCGCGATTCGGTTGAAAAGGTGGATACCTTAAATTTTTATAAATGGCGCTCTATCATCAATACTTACAGCTGGCCCACACTAAAATCGGTTCATAAAGAAGGAATGGCTGCATTGCTGTACCTATATCAGCATACCAATATCCGGTTGCAAAAAATCTATTTCCCGATGGTGGCCGAGGCTTTTAAAAGGGGCGATGTAGACGGCGTAACTTATGCAGTTATTGCTGATAAGATAGCCTTGTTTGATACCGGCACGCAGATATACGGCACACAGCTTAAACAAAACACATCCGAACTATACCCGGTAGCCAATAGTGATAGCCTAAACATCCGGCGGGGCCTGGTTGGGCTGGAACCGGTTGTGCAATAAGGTTATAGCAGGGTTTCTCGATAGATTTAAGTTAACTCATAAAATTAACTCAATACAAAAACATACATAGAACCCATGAAGCGTTCCGACGGAACGCGCTTTTATACCTTTATTGAAGAGGCCAGGGGAGGAGCGGTTATGAACTTCGATCGGTTTTGTTATTTGCTATAGCGTTCTTAATTAGAAAATAAATTACGGCGACGAACACGATCATGTAAACGATTGCCAACCCGGTCTTTTCAAACCTTAAATTTTCAAAGTCGAATTGTTTGAACAATGCCACACCTAAAATGATGGCTACAATACTGAAAGTAAACACCGGTACCTTATTCTTTTCCATGCTTTTTAGTGTTTTATGATGAGGTCAATTGATATCCCTACAATTATGGCTGTTAGCGTAAATGTTAACATCCCTAATATATAAGCAGTAAATGCTTTTATATAATTTACCGGTTTTTGCTTATCGAAAAACTGGCCGATGGCCCAGCTACAATAGGCAATGCCTGTAACACCCGCTATTTGCGTGAAGTTATAATGAGAAAGCCCCTGTACGATTGCGAAGAGGGCGAAAAACAACATCCCCATTCCAATTGTAAAACACAGAAGTATTAAAATTTCATAGAAATTGTAGCCGTATTTTTTGAAGAATATCTTTATCCAAAAAGCGATAAATACGCCCATAATAACGTTCGAATATCCATAATGCTCCTGAACCCACTTGAAGATAAAGCCAGTTGCAGATTTTGTAAACGCATCATTTTTTGGATAACCATCTTCGATATGGAAGTAATGGTTTACCAGGGTGTAGATCAAAGAAGTTACAACGATGAAAATACTTGGTTTTACCAGCCGGCTCCTGTTTTCGGTAAGGAAGTGTTTTATATTTTCTCCCGGCCTCAAAAGCAACTCCCGTACGGTGTATAATATCCCTTTCTCAAAATGGAATTCGTGTTCAATTTCGTGGAGGATATAATGCCCGTTAATGCGTTTTATATGAACAGGCTGCCCGCAATTAGCGCAATAGTTTAGTGTTACCTCGGTATTACAATTTTTGCAATTCATATAGTGTTGGCCGTCCGTTAAATATTATGCCTTCAATACGGCAACCCAATAATCCATATCAACAATAACGTAGCACATAAATACGCATTTTTAGGAATATTTGCTACCCGGATTGGCATTCTGCAGAGAAATCTTTGCCCTGGATGCATGGCCATTATTCTTGCAGGAATTCACTGCGGAGGGGCGAGGTATCTCGTTCTGGTAAATAAATCCGTTCGGAGACGCGAAGTGTCGCGTCTCTACGGGTAATGCCTTGCCAGTTCAGAGACGCGAAGTATTGCCTCTCTACTTAGCTGCCATCACTTCCACCTCCAGTTTCCACTTCGGCTCCAGTAGTTGGCAGCATATTACGGTTAACGAAGGGCGGTTGCTGCCCATGTATTTCATGCGTAGCTGTACGTTGGCCTCGTCGTATTCGGGACTGGCCAAATAGGTGCGGATAGAAACTACATTTTGGTAGTCCATACCGGCCGATTTTAAAATGGTGCCGATGTGCTGCCATATCAACTCGCCCTGCGCTTCAAAAGATTCGGGCATGGTTTGGCCGTCTGCCTCATATCCATTAAGCCCGCTGATGATAAGCAGGCTGGCATCACCTTTTACTTCTACAGCATGGCTGTAGTTACGGTATGGCGGGAATACGCCTTCGGGATTGTGTTTGATGACTGGCATTTTGCGTTTATTTATAGGTTTGAAATATATTGCCGTAGCCTAGGCCCTTTTTCAAAGAGACCCTGCGGAGACGGGGAAACAATTCTTCTGAAAAAATAACCTTATCAGAAATTAATACTCCTGTAGTACCATTTATAAGTAGCTCTCTAAACATGAAATTTGCTTTTTTTATCCTAATGATATAGGTAGGTGTAGGAGTTGGATGATCTTCAATATTTTGATCGACAGATATATCCGGATCGATCACAGAAATATCGATTTTAAAATCATTACGGATTTTCTTTATCAACTGAGTAACACTAAAAGCATATTCTGCATTTTCATTGGTTTGACTTAAAATATTGCCGTTTAAATCGTACAAGGTTGTCTTCCCGATACTAATGTCATAAAACAGATAGCCTGATACGGTAAGATTACCTGCTTTATCGTAGACCTTAACCGTTTTAAAAGGACTCGTAGGTCGTTGCTTCTCTATCTGATAAACGCTATCTAATTCAATGAAGGAGATAAGAAAGCCGTCTTTTGACATGAACTGTGCCGATTTGTTTCGCTTTAATAACTCATATTTATTAAATGTAGCTTTATCTATTTTATGCTTGTTTTTAACATTTAACTTTTTGTTAGATAAACTTTGACTTCTACAGTCGGTGAAAACAGTAAAGAGTATCCAAAATAATAATAATGTGTTTTTGAGCATTTTTTATTTCAATAAAGCGCTTGTAATCTGGCATGCTCATAATTAAATATTTAGCCGTTACCGTAGGGCCTCTCGGCAGAGGACCCTGCGCTTCTGGACGTAATGATTTCATTTACCGATATGGCATGCTCGAATGTCCTATCGCCGCAGGGTCCTTTTTAAAAGAGGTACTGCGGGGACGGCAAAGTAAGCGTTTATCTGCCAATTACAAAAGCCATCGGTTGCCGGTGGCTTTTGTGTTTTAATTGTTAACTTCACCTAAGTATTATAACAACTGTTAGCCTGATGAGCCTCGCGGAGCAATTTTATTCTTTTTTTTATTTCGTATGCTTTTTGGCAGCCCTTGGCGCCGGGCTGGCAACAGGCTTTACCGGAACACATACGCCTCCAATACCTTTTGTGATTGATTTTTTTGCGCTTCCTATCGGCCTTATTTTCGTTTTGATAGACGTTATGAGGTACAGGCCAGTAACTCTTCAAAATATGCGGGTACACGCAATTGGATGGGGCTCAATGGGGTAATTATGTTATATATATTGGTAATGTATTTTATTTAACAAATATTACTGCTGCTATCCAGCTTTTACCATCTTTGCATGGTCTCCCCGCCTATCCAGGCGTGGACGTCAGATTAGGGCGGTAACGTAAAAGCCACCAGTCTCTCAACCAGTGGCTTTCAATATTTAAGGGAATCGGGCGCTTACACCCCCAAATCCTTCATTATCGTATTGATCTTATCATCCAACTGCTTATCCGTTTCTGCGTAGGCTTCTTTGCTTGCCAGTTTGCCGTTTACGCTGCAATAGAATTTGATCTTTGGCTCGGTACCGCTTGGGCGGGCAGAGATAATGCTGCCATCTTCGGTAATAAACTGCAATACATCTGATGTTGGTAGTTCAATCGGTTTGGTGGTGTTGGTTGTTAGGTCAGTCTCCACGCTTTTTTCGTAATCTTTCAGGGTGATCACTTTACTGCCACCCAGTTCGGCAGGTGGGTTGTTGCGGAAGGTTTCCATCATGGCCACAATTTCCTCGGCACCTGTTTTGCCTTTTTTGGTAAGCGAGATCAGCTTTTCTTTGTAGAAACCGTACTGCACGTAAGTATCCAGCAGGGCCTCGAAAAGGCTGCTGCCTTTATCTTTATAGTAGGCGGTCATCTCGGCAATAAAGGCGCTGGAAACAACCGCATCCTTATCGCGCACAAAATCGCCGATGAGGTAACCGTAGCTTTCTTCGCCACCACCAATAAAGGTTTGCTGGCCTTCGAATTTGGTCATCAGCTCGCCAATGTATTTAAAGCCCGTAAGCGTGTTGTAGCAGGTTACGTTTTTGGCTTCGGCAATTTTATCTAAAAGGTAAGTGGTAACAATGGTTTTCACAATGTACTCTTTACCAGTAAGCTTTCCACGTTCTTCCCATGCGGTAAGCAGGTAGTTGATAAGCATGGTGCCTGTTTGGTTACCGTTGAGCAATACAAATTCGCCGTTGGTGTTTTTTACAGCTATGCCTACGCGGTCGGCATCCGGGTCGGTAGCTAAAACCAGGTCGGCATCAGTATCCTGCGCTTTTTTGAGGGCGAGGGTAAGGGCTTCTTTTTCCTCGGGGTTAGGGTAAACCACGGTTGGGAAGTTGCCATCCGGTGTGGTTTGCTCATCCACCAAAATTACGTTCTCGAAACCGAAACGCTCCAGAGCCTGCGGCACCAGTGTGATACCCGTACCATGGATAGGCGAGAAAACGATCTTGAGGTCCTTCTGGCGCTTAATGGCATCCGGCGAAACCGACAGGGTGGTGATATTATCTAAATAAAGTGCGTCAATCTCCTCGCCAATTTCTTCTATGTTGGCATCTACGCGGTTAAAATTCACCTCGTCTATACTTTTTATTTTGGCAACCTCGTCCATTACGGCAGCATCGTGTGGGGCAACAAACTGGCCGCCGTCGTCGCCGTATGCTTTGTAGCCGTTATATTCTTTAGGGTTGTGAGATGCCGTAAGCATTACCCCGCTTTTGCAGCCAAAGTGGCGCACTGCGAAGGAAAGCTCGGGCGTTGGGCGCAGGGCCTTAAAGAAGTAAACATGGATACCATTGGCTGAGAATACATCGGCGGTGATTTTAGAGAACAGATCGGCATTGTTGCGGCTATCGTGCGCAATGGCTACACTGATCTTTTCGCCGGGGTAGGTTTTTTTGAGGTAATTGGCTAAGCCTTGTGTGGCAGAACCAATAGTGTATTTATTAATGCGGTTGCTGCCGGGGCCCATAATACCACGGAGGCCGCCCGTACCAAACTCCAGGTCGCGGTAAAACGAATCGGTCAGTTCGGTGTACGCTTTATCGTCTATCAATTTTTGGATCTGTGCCTTTACGTCAGCATCGTAATTTCCTTCGAGCCATGAGTTTGCTTTTTGAAGGATGGTAGGGTCTAATTCCTGCATAGTAGTATGGTGTATTTTTTCGGTTAATAGGATTCTTACATCCAAATATGATAATAAAAATGTATTTTAAGTATGATGAGGGATATTCTGTAACAGAATATTAACATCGGCTTAATAGAATAGAAAAATGGGCGTTTTTGTTTAGGGGGAGAGGGGAGATTTTTGGAGTGTCTGAACTCGAATTAAACGAATTAGGCGAATAGGCAGAATTAGACCCAGCTTCTTATTCTGTCAATTCATGTAATTCCTTAAAACGGCGTAGCCCTCTTGAGTACCCTTAAAAAACATTTAAATACGAAAAATTCGAGTTCAGATAAATTACCTACTGCTTCACCGTATTATCAATAAACACCTCTTCGGTAGTCGGTTTGCCGGCATCTGTAATTTTGCCCTGCAACATGCTTTGCCCGGTAATGCCCGGATTGTTGCCATGGCCAAGCGGCCATTTGCCTGTAGTTCCGTTTACTTTAATATCGGCCATCATAGCAGCATTCAGGCTAAAATCGGTACAGTTGTTTTTGCTGAGGTGGTATTTTAGCCCGTCGTAATTTTTGGTGAGGGCCAGTATTTTTTCGAACCTGCGTTTGGAAATGAATTTACCGGCAACCTCATCCCACTGGTGTGCGCCATCGTCCCTAAAGGTAGAGTGCGAGGACGGGAACAAGGGTGTGCCCGCAAAAGGGTGCTGCTTATCGGGATAAAAGCCAAAGGAAAGCGATACATAGGTAGAATCGCTGTTGTATTTGATGAGCGTAATAAACGTGTGCCCCGAATTGGTAAACTTGTACACCTTTGGCTTGCCGGCAACAGGTTGCTTTACATGCATCAGCATGGCGTAAGCAACGGCCTTTTTGCCGTCTTTAAAGGTTTCTACAATGTGCTGGTAAGTTATTTTTTGGCTGCGCGGCTCGGTAGTAGCTGGTAAAAGCATGCCGGGTTGTTTGGCCAGCAGGGTATCGTCCTTCGCGTTAAAGTTGAGGTAACGCTCGTCCAGGATGGTGCTATCTGTAGTTGCCGAATCGGCAGCTATCTGTAAACTATCCGTTCTTGCTAAAGTGTCGTGGTTGCGGTGCCCGTTGTACTGCATGGTTTTAAAAAAGCATTTCATGGCCAGCGAGTACATTTTTAACCTCGCAAAAACATTTGCCAGGTTGTAATACAGCTTTTTGTTTGACCGGTTGGCCTCCAAATCGGTGCCGATGCTCATCTCGCGCAGGCGTTTCATCAGCAGTTTACGCTCGGCCGACTTGCTCATTTTTACCTGCAGGTCCTGCTGCAGGGCAACATCCTTCATCGCGCTGTTGGCGGCAAGGGAATTGTTGATGCTGAAGCCGGGGTTTTCGGGCTGCGTTATTCTTGCGTATTTGGCAGTGGTATCGGCAGGGGAGGGGAATTTTACGGCAGACAATACCTGCGCTTTCAGGCCTTTATTGAGGCCCAAAAATGCCACAGCGATGATGGCTGTTTTAATGAACGGTATATATCTGCTACCAGGCATAGTACTTATTGTGAAAGCTTGCACAATATAGCCAATAGGGATGGGATTGCACAAACATTAACATTTGAACGGGCATGTCCGCCTATTTTTTACACTTGGCCGACGATTAATCCCTCATAATCCCCCATGGTATCAATATCCACGCCTCCCTTTTCAAATTCAACCAAGGCTATTTCCGCCTGATGCGTTGCCAATATTTTTTTTGCCCCTTCGTGCCCGGTTAGCAAGCGTAATTGCGCAAACAGCGCTTTATCAAACAGCACGGGTACGCCAAGAGCGTCGTTATAATGGCAAGCCACAATGGGTTTGCCCGTATGCTGTTTTGTTTGCAATAAGGAGCTTATTAAGCAGGCATCAATAAAGGGCTGGTCGCACAGCATAATAATAGCATTATCGGCCTGGTGTTTAATCAGTTCATCAACGGCTAACCGTATGGAGGATGCCATGCCCTCCTGCCAATTGTGGTTTTGCAGTACTGTTATTTCCGGATGAGAGGCAATGCTGATTTGATCGGCATTGCCTCCCAAAACAACAATAACCGGGCAGCAACCGGAATTAAGCGCCGCATCAATGGCATGTTGCAAAAGGGTTTTGCCCCGGAACAACATGTTTTGCTTTGGCTGCCCAAGCCGTTTAGATTCGCCGGCGGCTAATATGATAATGCCTGTCATTTAATTGGCAATGGGGCTGAGTTGCGTAGCGTGGATAGCAACCGGTTTGTATTTAAGCGAATATCCTTTGCGATTGGATAGTACTGCCTTTATTTCGGCAACAATGGAAAGCGCAATTTCTTCCGCACCTTCCGAGCCAATATCCAGCCCCACAGGCCCATAAACGGTTTTAAGCCGCTCTTCGGTTACCGGTTGCCCGCTATCTTCTATTTCGGCAAGCATGCGTGCCAGTTTCTTTTTTGGGCCGAGGATGCCCAGGTAACTCAATTGCATGGGCAAGAGTTGCTTTAACAAGGCCAATTCGTAATTATAATTATGGGTCATCAGCACAAACGCCGTGTGTGCATTGATGCTGATCTGTGGCAGCACCTGTTCAGGTTTTGCAACCATTACTTTTTGTGCTGATGGGAAACGTTCCGGCAACGCATAATTCGGGCGGCCATCTATTACCGTAGTGTCCCATCCCAGTACGGCTGCAAGTTTTGTAAGCGGCACGGCATCGTTACCGGCACCAATAATTACAAGCGAAATAAGCGGTTTTACAAACTCCACAAAAGCGGTGTAGACCACCTTACCCTGGTACAGTTTAGTTTCCGAATGCAAGGATTCTAATACTTCCTTGGCATCGTTTATCAAACATTCGCGGTGTGGCGAACCCTCCAAACGGTTCAGTAATAGTTCATCTTCGGTCAGGCATAAGCAGGTGCCCGGCTGAGGTGCCTTTCTGTCGTCTACAGAAAATAATGTAACAATTACCGCATTTTTGCGGCCAGCAACCACGGTTTTTAAAAAGGTGATGGGGTTGTTTTGCTCATCCGTAATAGGTTCTATCAGGATATGAATAATACCATTGCAGCCCAATCCCACGCCAAGTTTGGCATCGTCATCATCGGTGGTATCGTAGGTAACCAGCATGGGTTCCTGCTGCAATATCACCAGCCGGGCCTTGCGCAGGGCATCGCCCTCCAAACAGCCACCGCTGATAGCGCCGGTAAGCTGCCCATCTTCGGTGATCAGCATGCGCGCACCTGCCCGCCGGTATGCCGAGCCTTCTACCTGTACCACTGTGGCCAGGGCAGTTTTTTTGCCCTGCTTAGTGGCTATATCGTATGCGGCAACTATATCTATGATTTCCTTCATTGCGTTTTATAAGAGTTTATCCGGCGTTATCGGCAAATCCCTCACGCGTTTCCCGGTGGCGTTGTACACGGCGTTGGCAACCGCCGGTGCCATGCCTATCAGGGCAATTTCTGCCATGCCTTTCGAGCCAATAGGGTTAATGTACGGGTCGGGTTTGTTTACAAACAGGGCATCTATCTGCGGAATATCGGCATTCACCGGCACGTGGTAATCGGCAAAGTTGTTGTTTATATAACGGCCGTAACGGTGGTCGATAATGCCTTCCTCCATCAACGCCATGCCAATGCCGCCGATTGCGCCGCCAACAACCTGGCTGCGGGCAGTCTTCGGACTGATGATCTTCCCCGAATCGGCCACGCAGGCTACCTTATCAACCTTAATAACACCTGTAGCAGGGTGCACCAATACCTTCACAAAATGCACCGACCAGCTTTGCATCGAGTACTTCTCGTTATTTGCCCCGGGTGCCGATTTGGTTAGCACTTCCAGCGATGGCAGGTTGTTATCCTTCAAAATCTTTACATAATCGGGTTTATCCGTACCGCCATTGCCCATCAATTTCTGGAATTTCTCCTTCAATACCACGCAAGCATCGTGCACCGCAGACCCCACGCCCGAAACAGTTGCCGAGCCGCCCTGCATAGGTGCATCCGGCAGCGAGGAATCGCCCATCTCAAATTTTATATTACCGGCATCAATGCCTATTGCGTTGGCAGCTATCAGCACCATGGCAGTGCCTGTACCCGGGCCGATGTCTGTTACCGCACTTTGTATGTGTAGTGTGCCATCGGCTTTCATGCTGGCCCTTACAACTGCTACATCGCGGTAAGCGCCAAACATACCGCCCGCCATGCCATAGCCTGCCAGCCAGCCGTTTTGCAGGTTGGAGCCCGGTTCGGCTTTACGGTTTTCCCAGCCTATTTGGTTGGCGCCCATAGCGTAGGCCTCATCCAAAAATTTGCTGCTGTATTCCTTCCCGTTATCGGGATCAACCTTAGCGTAATTTTTCAGGCGGAGGTCGATAGGGTCCATCTTCAGCGCGTAGGATAATTCATCCAGCGCCGATTCCAAAGCGAATGCCCCTGTAGCCTCGCCGGGGCCACGCATCCAGGTAGGCGTGTTTACATCAAGCGATAACAGTTTATAACGGGTGGTTACATTCGGCACGGCGTATAAGCCCTTGCTGGTATTGATAGGCCCTTCGGCAAAATCCTCGAAGCTGGATGTTTGTCCAACGGCCTCGTGGGTTATGCCCACCAGTTTTCCATCGGCAGTAGCGCCAATGCCTATTTTTTGCCAGGTGTAAGGCCGGTACCCTACCGAGGTAAACATATCCGGGCGGCTAAGCACCAATTTTACCGGGCGCTTTACCACTTTTGCCCCAAGGATAGCAGCAATCTCGTGCGGCCAAACCTGCAGGGCGCTCCCAAAGGCACCGCCTACGTATTGCGCGTTTACCTGCACATCTTCTTTTTTTAAGTTGAAGGCTTTGGCAATATCATCGCGCGTGGCCTGCGTGCCCTGGGTTTTATCCCAAACGGTGAGTTTATCGGGCGCATCCCAGCGGGCGATGATGGCGTGCAGTTCCATAGGGTTGTGCACATCGCTGGGGTGGGTATATTCCTGTTCCAATTTTATGGGTGCCGTTTTCCAGGCATCTACCGTGCCCTTGGTAAAATCTTTACCGTCCCAGGCGGCCTTTCCACGGCTCAGGTCGTATGGAGGTTTTGTATCATGCGCAATCTTGTTATAGGTAGCTTTAACCAGCGATGCACCGTATTGCGCCCGCTCAAAGGTATCTGCAACCACCATAGCAATGGGGTGCCCGTTGTATAATACCTTATTATCGTAAAAAACCTTTAGCGGGCCTGATTTTGCGCCTGGTTTAGAGGCTTTTGTTGAGATATGCCCCGGCACTTTTGGCGCGTTTAAATACGTAAGCACAGCCAGTACACCCGGCGCAGCCGAAGCCGCTTTGGTATCTATAGCAGCTATGGTGCCTTTTGTAATGGTGCTGCCTACTAACACGGCGTAGGTCATATTGGGTTGATTAAACTCTGCGGAGTATTTAGCGGCACCGGTAACTTTGGCGCGGCCATCAACCCGGCTCATGCCATCGGCAGATGTTGGGATGGGTTTGTTTAGTAAAGTTTCCATATTATGCTAAGCCCCCCGCATGCTTTAAGGCCTCGGCAATAGTGGCCGGGGCAAGTTTTAGTTTGAATGCATTATGCTCGCGGGCCTTTGCGCCCTGCATGGCCAATTGTGCAGCCTTGTTAAAGTTTTCTTCGGTTGGTGCTTTGCCGGCCAGGAATTTCTCGGCATCAAACAACCTCCATGGCTTATGCGCTACGCCGCCCATGGCTAAACGCGCCTGTTTGATGACGCCGTTTTGGATATCCAATGCAGCCGCTACTGAAACCAGCGCAAAGGCATAGGATTGCCTGTCGCGCACCTTTAGGTAATAGCTGTTTTTGCTGAAATTATTATCGGGGATGTCTACGCCTAATATCATTTCGCCGGTAGCTAAGTGGTTATCCATTTCGGGGTGCTCGCCCGGCAGGCGGTGGAATTCTGTGAAAGGGATGCGCCTTTGGCCTTTTTTACCGGCGATGGTTACCGTGGCATCCAGCGCAGCAAGGGCCACGCACATATCGCTTGGGTGTACCGCTATGCATTGCGGGCTTGCCCCAAAAATGGCATGCATACGGTTGTAGCCGCCCATAGCGCCGCAGCCGGTGCCGGGCGTACGTTTATTGCAGGGCATAGCGGTATCGTAAAAATAAGCACAGCGGGTACGCTGCATCATGTTGCCGCCAACGGTTGCCATATTGCGCAACTGCGGCGATGCACCTGCCTTTAAGGCCATGGAAAGCAACGGCTGTTTATCCAGCACCAAACTGTTTTCCGACAGTACACTATTGAGTGTTAGCGCCCCTATGTGCAAACCTTCGGGACTTGTATTGATAGTATTTAAAGGCAGGTTGTTAATATCCACCAGCTTATCGGGCGACATAACGCCTTTCTTCATCAGATCTACCAGGTTGGTGCCCCCGGCGATGATCTTGCTGCCCGGTTTAGTCAGTGCATCCAGCACGGCTGCCTGGCTGGCGGGGCGTACATATTGAAACTGTTTCATACGGCTTGCCCTCCTGCTTTTACTTCTTGTATGGCGTTTACAATGTTGGGGTAAGCGCCACAGCGGCAAATGTTACCGCTCATATATTCTCTTATTTCTCCTTCCGAATTGGCGTGCCCCTCGCGGATGCAAGCCACTGCGCTCATGATCTGCCCCGGCGTGCAATAACCGCACTGGAAGCCATCGTGCTTTAAAAAGGCTTCCTGCATCGGATGCAGTTCTTCGCCTTTGGCCAGCCCTTCTATGGTGGTTATCTTTTTGCCATTTACCATTACGCCCAGCGTGAGGCAGGAGTTTACCCGTTGCCCATCCACATGCACGGTGCAGGCACCGCATTGGCCGTGGTCGCAGCCTTTTTTTGTGCCGGTAAGGTCAAGCTGTTCGCGCAAAATGTCTAATAGGGTACTGCGCGGCTCTACCTGCAGGCTGTGTGCTTTGCCGTTCACTTCCATTTTTAGGGGCATTTTTTCAAATACGGCGGCAATTTGCTCATCTACATGGCCAGACGCGGCTTGTACAACTGTAGCCGGCGCAAGGGCCACAGCCGTTAATACGGATGTTTGCTTGATAAAATCGCGGCGTGTGCCATTGGTAAGGCCTTCGCCGCCGGGCGGGATGGTTGGCTTTTTATCGGGCATAGGTATTGGGTTTATAAAGGAACGTCAATGTAGCATTTTCTTATATTATTAAAATAGAATGCAGGCAAAAAAAGTTTTAGGGTAATTGGTTTTGAGTGAAATAAACTATTTGGAATGAGGCTTGCGCCGTGCTTTCTCAATCCTCAATTAAATATACTTTCTCCAAAACTTTGATTTAAGCCAAAACAACAGTTACTTAGGCGTTTTATGCAATCGATTGGTATACCCCAGTTATAAGTTTATGAAGAAGCTCTTTACCGCCCTGTTATTGTCATCGCCTTTGTTAGCTTTTTGCCAGCAACCCTTAAAATTATGGTACCAACAACCCGCCAAACGCTGGACCCAGGCATTACCGGTGGGCAACGGGCGTTTGGGTGCAATGGTTTTTGGCCGGCCCGAAGATGAACTGATCCAGCTAAACGAAAGTAGCTTATGGTCGGGCGGCCCGGTAAAAAAGGGCAATATGAACCCGGAATCGGCATCGTACCTGCCTAAAGTACGGGAAGCAATTTTTGCCGGCGATTACCAAAAGGCACAGGAGCTCAGCAAAAAAATGCAGGGCCATTTCTCCGAAAGTTATTTACCGTTGGGCGATATCGGCATTAAGCAAGCCTTTGGCGGGGCGGCCATCAGCAATTATTACCGCGACCTAAACATAGGTGATGCTGTTGCCACCACGCGCTTTACAGTAAATGGCGTTACCTATACCCGCCAACTGTTTTCATCAGCGCCCGCACAGGTAATGGTGTTGCGGTTAACCGCCAGCAAGGCCAACCAGCTTACTTTAAAAGTACTGGCAAGTATGCAATTGAAAAGCCGGAAATCTGTCATTGGGCAAAATACGATCCTGTTTAAAGGCAGCGCGCCAACGCGGGTAGACCCTAACTACCTCGACCTAAAGCGCAACCCGATGAGCTACGATGATTCGCTTACCAAAGGGGTTCGTTTTGCCTGGTTTACAAAAGTACTCCATAAAGGGGGGGCGGTATCTGCAGATACTTCAGGCATCAGCATCAAAGGCGCTACCGAGGTTACCATTATATTATCCGCAGCAACCAGCTATAACGGTTTCGATAAAAACCCGGTTACGGAAGGGAAGGACGAGTACGCCATTAGCAAAAAATACTTAGATGCCGCAGTACCTAAACACTACGCCGCGCTGTTGGCAGCGCACAAGGCCGATTACCATCGCTATTTTAACCGCGTAAGCCTTAAACTGAACGATGCCGGCAAAGTAAACCTGCCTACAGACGAACGCCTGCTAGCTTATACCAAAGGTGCTGAGGACGCTGAGTTTGAAGGCTTGTTCTTCCAGTTTGGGCGGTATTTGCTTATCTCCAGTTCGCGGCCGGGCGGCACAGCTGCAAATTTGCAGGGGATTTGGAATAACGAATTGCGCCCGCCATGGAGTTCGAACTATACTACCAACATTAATGCGCAGATGAATTACTGGCCTGCGGAAACCACTAACCTGAGCGAACTGCACGAACCGCTCTTGCACTTAACCGCCAACCTGGCCGTTACCGGCCGCAAAACCGCTAAGGATTTTTACAACTTAAACGGCTGGGTGGTACACCATAACAGCGATATATGGGCCATGAGTAACCCTGTAGGAGATGGGTTTGGCGACCCAATGTGGGCTAACTGGTCCATGGGCGCCGACTGGCTTTGCCGGCACCTTTGGGATCATTACCTGTTTACCAAAGACGAGGCCTTTTTAAAAGCCAAAGCTTACCCCCTGATGAAGGGCGCTATAGATTTTACGCTTGGATGGCTGGTGAAGGATAAGGACGGATACTGGGTTACTGCGCCAAGTGGCTCGCCCGAGAATGCTTTTAAAGATGAGAACGGCAAAGTTGCCACTATTGCTTTGGGCAGCACCATGGATATGTCGATCATCCGCGACCTGTTTGTGCATTTTATTACCGCATCAGAAAAACTGGGGCTGGATAAGGCCTTGCGTGATACCGTAATAGCCAGGCAGGCAAAATTACTGCCCTTCCACGTTGGCAAAAAGGGCAATTTGGTAGAGTGGTATAAGGATTGGGACGAAACCGACCCGCACCACCGCCATGTATCGCACCTGTTTGGGCTTTACCCGGGCGAACAGATCTCGCCGGTTACGACGCCTGATTTGGCCGCTGCCGCAAAGAAAACCTTAGAGATCCGTGGCGATGAAGGCACCGGCTGGAGTAAGGCCTGGAAAATAAACTTTTGGGCAAGGCTGCTGGATGGCAACCACGCACATAAACTACTGCGCGACTTATTGCACCTTACCGGCGAAGAGGGTACCGATTATGCAGGCGGCGGCGGTACCTACGCCAACCTGTTTGATGCGCACCCGCCCTTCCAGATAGATGGCAACTTTGGCGCAACCGCAGGTGTTGCCGAAATGTTGTTGCAAAGCCAAACCGGCGACGTGTACCTGCTACCCGCCTTGCCCGATACCTGGAAAAGCGGCACCATTAAAGGCTTAAAGGCAAGGGGGAATTTTCAGGTGAGCATCAGTTGGAATGAGCATAAATTAGCGAGCGCTAAAATAGTGTCGGTTGCAGGAGGCAATTGTAAAGTGCGCAGCAACTGGCCGTTTAAAATGGCTAATGCAGGCAGCGCCAAAAAGGATGGGGATAGTTATTTGTTATCGTTCGCAACGCAAAAGGGGAAAACTTATGAAATTTTTGGCGTGAAGTAATTGTATATGAAAACGTTAAATAGCGTTATTAAGGCGACGAGGGGCATGTATTAGCCACTGCACACAAACACATTACGTCATGCCGAATTTATTTCGGTACCCCACACGGCAGGTCGCGTTCATGCAAAGCTGCTTGCACTGTGGCTACCTATATGATGTGGTGTTGAAATAAATTCCATTAGACTTGTATCAAAATTAATAACAGTTTATTGTTGATAATTTTGGTGT
>NZ_CAMLOV010000021.1 GCF_946481715.1 uncultured Mucilaginibacter sp.
GTTTGTATACACCGTGCACGTTACCAAAGGCAGCAGCGATGGTAAACTTATCGCTCACCTTAGAAAGTTCTTCGTAAGCATAAGCAACTTCTTCCGGCTGGGTGTATAAACGCGAGCTATCTACATCAGAGTTATCAACGCCGTCTTCTTCGCCGCCGGTTACGCCAAGCTCAATTTCAACGGTCATGCCCATTTTAGCCATACGGGCTAAGTATTTTGCAGATATTTCTATATTTTCTTCGATAGGCTCTTCAGAAAGATCCAGCATGTGCGAAGAGAACAATGGTTTGCCGGTTTCAGCAAAAAATTTCTCTCCATGCTCTAACAAACCGTCGATCCATGGCAATAATTTTTTTGCGGCATGGTCGGTATGTAAAATTACAGCAACACCGTAGTGCTCGGCTAATAAATGCACGTGCTTTGCAGCAGATACACCGCCTAAGATGCAGGCTTGTAGTTTACTGTTATCAAGCGATTTACCCGCGTAAAATTGCGCGCCGCCATTTGATAACTGGATAATTACAGGTGAATTAACAGCCTTTGCTGTTTCCATTACTGCATTTATAGTGTTTGTGCCTATAACGTTTACCGCCGGCAAAGCAAACTGATGCTTTTTTGCTGCTTCAAATAGCTCCTGCACCTGGTCTCCGGTGAGTACGCCTTTGTAATCTTTTAAACTCATTAACTTTCTGAACTTTATGTTTGTGCGCCGAAGTTATAATTTTGATGTGAGATTTGAGATATGAGATTTGAGATTTTTAACATTTGGGCTTGATTTTCACCACTTTTTTAATGACGGCCCATGCAATAATGTCTCAAATCTCATATCTAACGTCTCAAATCTAAAATATTTCGTTTCTTTGCAATACTTGAAAGACTTAGAAATAGATATGGCGTGGTTTAAGCGAGAAATCAAAGGGATAATTACGACTACTGAGGAAAAGAAGGAAGCCCCCGATGGCATCTGGAACAAATGCCCCAACTGTAAAAAACCCCTTCATTACTCTGAGCAGGTTGAAAACCAATACGTTTGCCACTACTGTGGTTTTCATATACGCATTGGCTCTAAAGAGTATTTTTCTATTTTATTTGACGATAACCAGTTCACCGAACTGTTTGGCGGCCTTACTTCGGGCGACCCCTTGCATTTTACGGATACCAAAAAATATACCGACCGCTTAGAGGAGACTAAAAGGAAAACCGGTTTACAGGATGCCATACGCGCAGGCGTTGGTAAAATGAACGGGCAGGATGTGGTTATTGCCTGTATGGATTTTAACTTCATTGGCGGTTCCATGGGGTCGGTAGTGGGCGAAAAGATCGCGCGGTCTATCGATTACAGCATCGCCAACAAGGTCCCCTTCCTGATGATATCCAAATCGGGTGGCGCCCGGATGATGGAAGCAGCTTTCTCGCTGATGCAGATGGCTAAAACATCCGCCAAACTTGCCCTGCTAAGCCAGGCAAAAGTGCCTTACATCTCTTTACTAACCGACCCAACCACAGGTGGCGTTACCGCATCGTACGCTATGCTGGGCGATATTAATATTGCCGAGCCAGGTTCGTTAATAGGCTTTGCCGGCCCAAGGGTTATTAAAGAAACCATTAAAAAAGATCTGCCGAAAGGTTTCCAAACTGCCGAATTTGTGCAGGAGCATGGCTTCCTTGATTTTATAGTAGACCGCCGGGAAATGAAGGAAAAACTGGCAAGCTTTTTAAAGATGCTGGCACCGGCACCCTCCGCCCTTTAAGAGAGGCAAGAAATCAAGACTCAAGATACAAGATAAAAAAGTCCGCAAGGTTTATTACCCTGCGGACTTTTAGTTGAAGCTACTCTTGATTCCTGATTCTTACTTTCTTGAATCTTTACTTATATCCCCTCGGTACCTGGCTCGTGCCCTACCATGCGGCCGGTTGTACGGCCCTGGTTGCGGGTTTCAAAATCTGCACGTGCAGGCCCTTCCGAAGGGAATTCTTTTTTATTTGGAGGGGTTACATCGTTTTGCTCGCTGTACGACGCATCGTTGCCATCCTGCTGTTGTTCCTGTTCGTTCTGCTGGCGGTAACCTGTACCCTCCTGCTCCGACTGGCGTTCTTCAGGGGTTTCGTTCGGGTTATGGCTTGGATTGTATTCCGGGTTTCTTTCGTTAGTTTCCATGGTATTTAGTTTTTAATTGTTAATTAATAAATACCAAAAACTTTGCCAGTTTTAAAGGATAGCGGAATTTATTTGTAAAACAATCCTCAACGTCTTCGCGAGGGAAGCGAAGCGACGAAACAATCATCGGCAAGCAGAGCCGCTATGCAAATCCGCTCTGCTTGCCGAGGGTTGCCGCGCTTCGCTCGCAATGACATAACTAAAAGAATACGCCTTACGCGCTCACCATGCAAAGCTCCTTAAGCTTGGCCACGGTATAATCCACCTCGTCCTTAGTATTATACTTAGAGAAGGAGAATCTGACCGAGGGCCTATCCGCGCTGGCACCTATCGCGGTAAGCACGTGCGAGCCTATATCCGAACCGGAACTGCACGCACTGCCGCCTGATGCGGAAATGCCGGCAATATCCAGGTTAAACAGCAACATGTCTGCCATTTCCATTTCGGGGAAGGAAGTGTTTAGTACAGTATACAGGCTTTTCGCCGGGTCGGTTTCGCCATTGAAAGCTACGCCCGCAATTTCCTGTTGCAGTTTAGCCATCATATAGCTTTTGATATCCTGTATATAAGCTTGATGGGCGTCCATCTCGGTATAAGCAAGCTCCAATGCTTTAGCTAAACCGGCTATGCCGTAAACGTTTTCGGTACCGCCGCGCATGTTGCGTTCCTGCGCGCCGCCGTATATCATGGGGTTAATTTTTACCTTATGGTTTACATGTAAAAAGCCTACACCTTTTGGGCCGTGCAGCTTGTGGGCCGCGCATACCATAAAATGCAGTTTCAGCTTGCTCAGGTCGTGTTTATAATGACCCATAGTCTGAACCGTGTCGCTATGGAAAATAGCGTTATATGCCTCGCAAAGCTCTCCTACTCGCTCAATATCGGTAATGGTGCCCAGTTCGTTATTGGCATGCATCAGGGATACAAAGCTGCGCTCGTTATCTTTCAGCAAAGTTTCCAGATGATCGTAATCTATGTTGCCTTTACAGTCCACATCAACGTAACTAAGCTTGATGATACCCGATTTTTCCATCGACTGCAGCGTATGGATAACCGCGTGGTGCTCCAGCTTGGTAGTAATGGCGTGGGTAAGCTTATGGTCGATAATGCCACAGCGGATGGCAGTGTTATCCGCTTCGGTACCGCCACTGGTAAAGAAGATCTCCGCAGGCGAAGTATGCAGCAAATTAGCCACGGTTTTGCGCGAGCGTTCTATCAGCGTGCGCACTTCGCGGCCATGGGCATGGATAGACGATGGGTTGCCAAATTGGCTTTCCATCACCTTGTACATTTCCTTTAAAACTTCAGGATCGAGAGCTGTAGTGGCGGCATTATCGAAGTAAACACGCATTTTTTTAATGATTGATTTATTGAATTGGTGATTTATTGAATTGTTGAGTGGGTTTTAATCACTAATCCAATAACTCTATCATTCAGTAATTAATTAAGTTGTAAAATATCTTTTATATCACGGATGATCTTTTCGGCCAGGTTATTCGCTACTGTTTCTGAGTTTGCTTCAGAATAGATGCGGATAATGGGCTCGGTATTCGACTTGCGCAAATGTACCCATTCTTTGTCGAATTCTATTTTTAGCCCATCAATTGTGCTGTGCGGCTGCTTTTGGTATTTTTCTTCTACCTTTAAAAGCAGTGCATCAATATCCATTTCGGGCGTTAGCGTTATTTTGTTTTTGGAGATGAAGTAACCCGGGTAAGAAGCCCTTAAAACCGATACCTGCTTACCATACTTAGCCAAATGGGTTAAAAACAAGGCTATGCCCACCAGCGCATCGCGGCCGTAATGCAGTTCGGGGTAGATGACCCCGCCATTGCCTTCGCCGCCGATAACGGCGCCTACTTCCTTCATTTTATTCACCACGTTAACCTCGCCAACGGCGGCGGCATGGTACTCGCCGCCTGCGCTTTCGGTAACATCTCGCAGCGCACGGGTGCTGGATAGGTTGGATACCGTATTGCCCTTGTTGTTCTTCAGTACATAATCGGCAACGGCAACCAGCGTATATTCTTCACCGAACATATTGCCATCCTCGCATACAAAGCAAAGGCGGTCAACATCCGGGTCTACAGCTATGCCCAGGTCGGCATTTTTCTTGAGCACTTCCTGCGATAACGCCACCAAATTCTCGGGTAGCGGCTCGGGGTTGTGCGGGAAATGGCCATCCGGCTCGCAATATAATTCGTGTATTGTATTTACGCCTAAAGCCTTTAATAAAGCCGGTACAAATATGCCGCCTGTGGAATTTACACAATCTATCACCACCTTAAAATCCGCAGCTCTAATAGCTTCTACATCCACCAAAGGCAGGGCTAATATTTTATCGATATGCTTTTGCAGGTAGCTATCATCGCGTGTAACTTTACCAAGGGCATCTACGCTGGCATAGGTAAAATCGCTATTCTCGGCAATTTCCAACACCTCTTTGCCATCAATATCGCTGATGAATTCGCCATCAGCGTTTAGCAGTTTCAGGGCATTCCATTGTTTAGGGTTGTGGCTGGCCGTGAGGATAATACCACCTGCTGCCTGCTCATCGGGCACGGCAACTTCTACGGTTGGGGTGGTGGATAGCCCGAGGTCTATCACATCAATACCCAAGCCCTGCAGGGTGCCAATAACGAGGTTGTTCACCATATCGCCCGAGAGGCGCGCATCCCGGCCAATAACGATCTTGTTTTTGCCCGAGCGCTTTACCGCCCAACTACCGTAAGCCGAGGTGAACTTTACAATATCCAAAGGCGTTAGCCCCTCTCCTGCTGCGCCCCCAATAGTACCCCTTATGCCCGAAATCGATTTTATCAGTGTCAAAACGTTCTCTAATTTAGGCTGCAAAAATAAGCTATTTAACCCATTGCAATGTAAAATTGGTGTACTTTTAGGGCTGAATATATGGGCTATACTTACCCATATATAAATTTAGGTAATGGAAATAAAAAGGGTACTTTACCTGCTGTTTATGGCAATTGCCCTTATCGCGACAGTATTTTTTGTGCGGTACGATGGGAAGCGCCTGACAGACGGTTACAAAAAAACATTTGAAAGCAGTTTTAACGGAGAAATTGTGTCTATTTATAATAACAGGTCAACGATTGGTTTTACGTTGATCAATAACGAAGAATATTGGTTTTATCAAACTAATGAATCTTACGCTAAGGGCGATATTTTTAAATTAGCGGTCAGAGGCGATACGATTTCGAAAACTGCTTTTTCTACAGATATTTATGTTAACCATAAAGGAAAAACGTATAAGTTTATAATGGCAAAACCCAAAAAATAAGCAATCTTTAACTTTATTTATCAGCTCGAAAAACCAATGCCCGATTTCCTTCTACAGCTCGACAGGCATTTATTCAAATTCATAAACCAGGACTTATCCAACGCGTTTTTTGATGGAGTAATGCCCTGGATGCGCAACCCCAAATTCTGGATACCATCGTATCTTTTTATTATTGTTTTCTGCATATTACGCTATAAAAAGCAGGGTTTTATACTGGTGGCTATGCTGGCCTTAGCTGTTGGCTTTGCCGATTTTACAAGTGCCAGCCTCATCAAAAAACAGGTACAGCGCGATAGGCCCTGCCGGGATGTGGTTACCTCCCAAACCGTCATCAGCCGGGTGGCTTGCGGTACCGGGTATAGCTTCCCCTCTACCCATGCGACCGATCATTTTGCCATGGCCATATTTTTGTGCCTGGCGTTTTTTAAGAAATGGAAATGGGTCGGTATTGTCGTTATTTTTTGGGCTGCGCTTATCTGTTTTGCCCAGGTTTATGTGGGCGTGCATTTCCCGGTGGATGTTTTGGTCGGGGCCATTTATGGTGGATTGGTAGGCTGCCTGTTTTTTGTAGGATTCAGAAAATTGCAACCGGATTTTGTGGCTTAAAACGGATGAAACCCGCCTTTTTTTGGCGCATGGAAAATTGTGACCTAATTGTTTCCAAGTGCGCTAAAAACGACCCTAAATGTCGTTCATAATAGCAAAAACACGGAAATTTTAGCAAGTGGAGTTGGGCTTACGCGCCCCGCATCTTGTCCAACAGGTCGCTCAGCTGGCCGGCTTCTTCTTCGGTAAGGTTATCCTGCAGCATGTCTTTTGTTTTGAATTCCTTGTCCATTTTGGAAAGTACCTCCAACCCTTCGTCGCTGATGCGGATGTCCACGGCGCGCCTGTCTTTATTGTTGGTGCAACGCGATACCAGGCCCTTTTGTACCAGCCTGTCTACAATGCGCGATGCATCCGACATTTTATCTATCATGCGCTCTTTCAGCAGGTTAACCGTTGCCGGCTTTGGATATTGCCCGCGTAAAATGCGCAGTATATTAAACTGTTGCTGGGTTAAATTGTACTGCTCAAATTTTGGGCGCGATAAATTGGTGATCCAGCCATAAGTGTACGACAAATTGATTACCGCCTTGTGGTAGTTATCCTCAAAATTTGTACTTTTTATATCTTCTTCTATTCCCATTTTAGCGCAATACCTTGATTTTGATGCAAATATAAATATTTATTCTTCTTCTTGTTTATTCTCCTCTTCGCGGCCGTATCTCCAGGGGCAGTGCAGGCATTTATTTTTACAGCAGTAGCCGCGTTTTAAATGATAGGCTTCGGTAAAAACAAAATTGCCATCCTGGTTTATGTAATAATCAACGTTTTCCTGCAGCATTAGTTCAGCAATTTTACAAAAATATCCTTTTTAAAATGATCCTTTAAATGCTTCCCTTCGCCATGCAGCGTCCAAACCTGCTGTGGCTCCACCTGCCGAATAGTAAAAATAATATCGTTCCAATCGGCATGGTCGGATATAAAGAGCGTATCCTGCGTGTTAACCTGTAAATTCTTCCAGCCCGAGGCAAACAGGCGCTTTACCCCAGTTGCACGTAGGTAACTGTCGAACGTAAACGGCGGCACAATGTATACCCATTCTTCCTGCGTTTTCATCAGTTTGCGCCCATAAATTTGATGTTTGCCCAGGGCGAAGCCCATCTTCTCGTAAACAGCATTAATGGGCATTATACGGTGGTGTACCAGTATTTTTTTCTGCGGCGCATAATCATTTATCATCCGGATGAGGCGTTGGCTTTTGCCGAGGCTATAAGCACCTAACAGGATATTCAGTTTTATACCGTTTAGCTTTTTTATCTCCTCCACCGGGTCGGGGTGGGCGGTGTTGGGTTCGGCAAAGGTGCTTTCGGTTATCAGTACATCGGCTTTTACAAATTCCATGGGCTCGCAGGTGCTGTCGGGCTGTAGCTTATAATCGCCGGTGTATAAATACCTCGTGCCTTTATACTCCATCAGTATCTGTGCCGAACCGGGCATATGCCCCGCCGGGATAAAGGTGATTTGCACGCCCCCGATCTCAAACGGCGCATTGTACGCAGCGGTATAGATAACCTTGCCGGCATTTTTGCCATAGCGCAGCTGCATAAAGGCAATAGTGGCAGCGGTAGCGTATATGTTGGTATTGCCACTTACGGCGTGGTCGGCATGGGCGTGGGTAATTACGGCTTGCGTAACAGGTTGTTTTGGGTCGAGGTAGAAATTGCCATAGCGGCAATACAGCCCGTTAGGGTCGAAGGATAGGAAATCGTCTAAGATCATTCGCTTTTAGCAAGAGACAGGTACAGTTTGTGCAGAGCAAGCACTTGCGGTATCACCAGTTTGGTATCGTCGTTAATAATTACATCGTTGGCTATATCCAGCTTTTGTTCTTCGCTCATTTGGCGGCTGTTTCGTTTCTGCACTTCTTCCTCGCTTACTTTGTCGCGCAGCATCACCCGCTTAAAGCGTAGTTTTTCGGGCGCAGAAACCATCAGCGAACGGTGGCACATTTTGTACGAATCGCTCTCGAACAATAAGGCAGCCTCCTTTAGCACATAAGGCACATCTTCTCGCCCTTTAAATTGATGCACCCATACCTCAAAGGCGCGGAACACTGCGGGATGCACGAGGCGGTTCAGCTTAACCAGCTCTTCTTCGTTATTGAAAACGATGCCGGCAATATGTTTGCGGTTGAGCGCTCCATCCGGCAGGTAAGAATCAGCGCCGAAGGCATTTTTGATGCCCTCTACCAATATCAAATCCTTCACCATTACCTTTTTGGCCTCATCGTCGGCATAAAAAACGGGGATGCCCAATACCTCAAATATTTTGCAAACCGTAGTTTTGCCGCTGCCTATATTGCCGGTGATGCCTACTTTAAACATTATTTTTTCACAATAAAATCCACGTTTTGTGGTACAATTTTTACTATTTTACTGTACGATGGCAGGTGCGTAAGCTTCACAGTAAGCACCCGGTAGCCCTGCAACCATTGGTCCAGGTCGGCCACGGCCTCAAAGTCGTCCTCGTTTATATCGGCGTATTGTTTTAGGGATGTGGTAAACGTAACCTTCACCTTTTGAGGGAACACCTTCACGTCGTAAAAATTGCGGTTATTAATAAGTTTCACAGGTATCTCCATGGTTTTTTCGGTAAACTCGTCCACCGGGATAGTTACTGTAACGCTTTTTGGCAAAACGTTTAGGTTGCCCTCGCTTACGCCCCTCAGGTTCACCCTCGATTTGAAACTCTCGTTAAGCTCATCTAATTTGATGGAGTCGGTTGGCCAGGCGGTAATTTTTGCCAGCACCTCGGCCGGGCCGCTTATGGTTACGTAAGATGGTTTTATGCTAATGGCATCTGCCTGTGCAAACTGGCGCTGGTATTTTACCTCAGCTACCAATTTTACCGGCACGCGTTTTTTCAACCGGTTGGTAAAATCGAAATACAACGTATCAGGGTCGAACGCAATTACCTGGTGCTCGGCATCCCTTTGGGCATTAATTTGCTTTAGCTGGTTGCTTAGCACAACATAGTTGCGGTTTTCCAGCGTGCTTAGGTCTACCACAACCTCGCTTTTGCTGTGGGCCATGCTCGAGAAAAGCATCTTCCAGCCAGTGCCCTGCACGGCTGCGTTTACAGTATCGGGCTGCAGGGAATGAAATGCGCGGCGTTGCGGTGTGTTTTTAAAAACAAGCACCTGCCTAACGTTGTACCTGTGCGGGTTGGATAATACTGTAAACAACCACGCAACCACGGCAAATACCAGGCAGGTAATAAATGCAGATAACCGCCTGCGCTCTATTGCCGATAATTTGATAATTGCCATTACTTTGAGGTAAACGGTTAAAGGTGAAAGGGCAAAGGTAAGCCTAATAGCGTAAAATGGTGAAAAAGAAAGGCGAAAGGCGGGCTATATTTAACTAAGCCAACCTTTCGCCTTTTACCTTTATGCTTTTACCTGCTTATTTTACAACAGCAGGAGTGTTTAACGCTTTAGATTCTTCTAAAGAGATGGCCGATTTGCTGAAACGGATGCGGGCACCGTTCTCTACTTCAATTAAAAAGGTAGTGTCGGCAACTTCGTAAATTTTACCGTGTATGCCGGCGGTGGTTATTACCTTATCGCCTTTTTTTAGTTCTTCTACGTATTTCTTTTGGTCTTTAGCCTTTTTCATTTGCGGGCGTATCATAAAGAAATAAAATACAATCGCAATTGCCCCGAACATGATAATATTGGGGTTGATACCGAAAAAAGTTGGGGCTGCTGCACCTTGTAGTAAAATAGTTGCTGTCGTCATTTTTAAGTTTATATATTATTTAGTTGTTACCTCGCCAATTAGGTGTACCATGCTTTGTGCAGGGTTTGTGTTGGCGGTAACGGTTATTTGTTTATCCTGCAGCCCCATTTTGCCTACGCTGCTAAAAGTTACTTTTATAGCGCCATCGGCACCGGGCTGTATAGGTGTGTTTGGCCACTCGGGCTTGGTACAGCCACATGTGGCAATAGCATCCTTAATAATCAGCGGCGATTTGCCGGTGTTGGTGAACTTAAATTCGTAAGTTACCTTATCGCCTGTTTTAATTTTACCAAAATCGTGTGTTTCCTTCTCAAACTTTATGATGGGCGCATTGGTAGCGCTCACGTTTTCGGCATTGGCAGCAGTTGCAGCACCGGTTTGTGTTGTTGAAGAATTGCAAGCCGACAAAAGCAGGCCGGCAGTTAGGGTACATAAAATTAGCTTTTTCATGATATGTTATTCTATTAATCCTCTGCCTATTTTCTTTATTTTATTATCGGCTTTAAGTTCAAACAAAATCTTGTCTAATATACCGTTTATAAACGAATTACTTTTAGGGGTGCTAAACTCCTTTGATATTTCTAAATACTCGTTAATGGTAACCTTTACCGGGATGGAGGTAAAATTAATAAATTCTACAATAGCCATCTTCATTAATAAAGTATCCATCATGGCAATACGGTCGGGCTCCCAGTTCTGCGTTTTTTCGGCAATAAGCGCCTGGTATTGCTTATCGTACCTAATGGTTTGCTCGTACAGGTTTATAACAAATTCGCGGTCTTCTACCCAGTTGCCGCTAATTTCGGCCAGTTGGTTTTCTTTAGGGTTATCGTAGGCAAAGTTTTTAAATGTTTTGGCTATTAGCGCCTGCAACACTTCCCTATCTACCGGCCAGTAAATAAATTTATCTTCAAAAACCTGTTCGGCAAGCGAAGATTTTAGGATAATCTTTTTGAAAATGAATTTAATGATGTCTTTATCGGTGCCAATGGTATCGCCTGTTTTGGCCAGGTATTCGGCATACTCGGGCGAGTTTTTTAAAGTAATAAACAATGATTTTGCCAATTCGGGGTCAAACGACCACTCTACCTTGTATTTTTTAAGCGCTACTAAATATTCCTTATTATCGCCAAGGGAAGTGTAAAACCTGTTGCTTAATATTTTAAGGTTGGGGTTTAGGTCCTCTTTGGTTGGCAAGTGCTTGTTTGCCCTTTCTTCTGCATCGCGCTCGGTATAGCCTATAACCTCGCTGATGAGCGACAGCATCCAGATGTACATTTCAAATACCTGGTCTATACTGCTTAGCAGTTGTTTTTCGTGATGTTTAATGTCGCTCGAGCTCGACTGGTGGTACGCGTATAACGATTGTAATACTTTTACCCTAAGGTGCCTTCTGTTTAACATTTGTAAGAACGATTATGCCCCGGTAAACCGCGGCTGTTTATGATAATTGTTTAATAGGTTGATTTTACTTTTTTTATATCTGAAATACGTTTTTCGGCTATTTTGTTTGCTGCATTTATAGTAGAAATATTTTCGGCTTTAGATAGCTTTAACACATTGCGCGTGGCCTCGTAAATATTCTCGGTAAGTTGCATGGTGCGCTTCTTGCTAAAGCCCATCAGTTCCGAGTAACAATTGATGATGCCGCCAGCGTTTATTACGTAATCGGGCGCAAATAAGATGCCTTTATCAAGCAGCATTTGCCCGTGCAGGGCCTCGTCCTGCAGTTGGTTATTTGCCGAACCGGCTATAATTCCGCATTGCAATTTTCCAATAGTTTGGGTGTTGATGGTAGACCCTAAAGCACAGGGGGCGTAGATATCGGCATTGATATCAAATATGCTGTTGTTTGATACCGCTTCGGCACCGTATTTTTTTGACACCTGACGGGTACGCTCATCGTTTATGTCGCTTACAAACACTTTGGCGTTCTCATCGCGCAGCAACTTTACCAGGTGCTCGCCAACGTGGCCAATGCCCTGCACAATTACCGAGCGGCCTGTTATATTATCGTTTCCGTAAAGTTCTTTTATGCAGGCCTTTATGCCCATGTAAACGCCTAAGGCGGCTACAGGTGCCGGGTCGCCGCTCCCGCCCATGGTTTCGGGCACGCCGGTAACATGCTGGGTTTCCATGCGGATATACTCCATATCGCGCGGGTTGGTGCCCACATCTTCGGCAGTGATAAATTCGCCGTTAAGGTTTTTGATGAAACGCCCAAACTTACGCAGCAAAGCCTCCGTTTTATCTTTGCGCGAATCGCCTATAATAACGGCCTTGCCTCCGCCCAGGTTTAAACCTGCAATGGCCGATTTATAGGTCATGCTTTTGGAAAGGCGCAGTACATCTTGTAAGGCTTCCTGCTCGGTTTTGTAGGCCCAAAAGCGGGTACCCCCCAAAGCAGGGCCAAGCGTAGTATCATGAATGGCTATTATTGCCCTCAAACCGGTATCCGGATCGCTGCAAAACACAACTTTTTTGTGGCCGAGAGCATCGAGCTGGTTAAAAATACTATCGGTTGACGGATTAATGGGCATTACAGAGCGGCAAAAAAATATTCGTTTTTCAGTTTTGCAAAAGTATAGGTTTTTTTAATAGGGACAAAGTATATTACAGAAGAGTTGAAATGTTGGAAGGTTTGGAGCGGTTAAATAAAGCAGAAATAGGGAATGCCTGACGTAAGATAATTTGAAAAAAATGCAGAAAAAAATTTCATAATCAAGACATTTGTCTGTACATTTGAGGACATAATGCAAGGAGGTAAAAAATGAAAGAGCCAAAAATATTCAATATCGATAACCTTGGGTACGAGGCATCTGAAAGCGATAACGTTTTCAATTTTTTGTTAGCAGAACCAAACGTTGCCTATCAGCGTACCCCTCCTTCTGCAGAAAACATTATCGATAACATCCGCGATGGGTTGCCCAAAAAAGCCATTGATACCGTCTTGGCTAAAACCAGCATATCCCGTACGCAGCTGTCCAATATACTGCATATCAGCACCCGCCAATTAAACCGTTACGAAAAAGATGAACGGCTATCTCCCGAGCAATCAAATTTTTTGTACGAATTTACGCGCATTTACACACGCGGGCTCGATATCCTTGGCGATGCAGCCACCACCGATGCCTGGCTTGCCCGCCCCAATTTGGCATTAGGCGATGTATCGCCCATTGAGTTGCTTGATACAGGCGAGGGCGCACGCATGGTAAATGATTTGCTGTCAAACATCGAGTACGGCTTTTACTCGTGATATTTTACAGGATAACCCGGGAAAAATACGCCCACGACCTTAGCGGTAAAGGCGGGCTGCTATCTGCAGCGCGATGGCATAAGCATATTCCGGTGATCTACGCATCGGTAAATTCATCAACCTGCATTTTAGAGAAGCTGGTTCACCTACAAACCGGCGAAATACATAACGACCTGGTATCGGTAACCATTATAGCACCCGATGATACCAGTAGTGAGCGAATAGAAATAGCACAACTACCTCTTAACTGGCGCAAATACCCCAGCCCTGCCATGTTACAGCGGATAGGCAACGGCTGGCTAAAAGCTAAAGGAGCAGCACTGCTGTACATCCCCAGCGCCATTGACCCACAAGCCAAAAATGTTTTGATAAACCCCATGCATCCCCAAGCAGCGCTTTTTAAAATCGGCGATGTGCAGCCTTTTAGGTTTGATAAGCGGCTGGTAAAATAACGCCATAGTAACGCCATCTTTCATCTTTTATCTTTCTATCCTTAGTGCCTTTTATTTACTTTTGGGCATTAACCAATGAAAGAGCTCGCGTACCTTAATAAATTCTTTTATAAATACCGATGGCGGCTGGTGCCGGGCGTACTGTTTGTTATTATATCAAACATATTTGCGGTATTGCCTGCACAAGTGGTGAGGGTTGCATTTGATTTGGTTACCGAGAACATTAGCACCTACCAGCTTTTTACCGGTTTTAACCGGCAGGAGATGATTTACGATATTTTTGGCTCCAGTTTATTGCTGTTCGGGCTGCTTGTGCTTATACTTTCGTTGCTGCGGGGCTTGTTTTTGTTTTTTATGCGCCAGACAATTATACTGATGTCGCGGCATATCGAGTACGATATGAAGAACGAGATTTACAACCATTACCAGCGCTTATCCCTCGCCTTTTACCGCCGCCATAACACCGGCGACCTGATGAACCGCGTTACCGAGGATGTTAGCCGGGTGCGTATGTACCTTGGGCCGGGTATTATGTACAGTATTAATACGGTTATCCTTTTTGTGCTTGTTATTTATGCCATGGTTACCGTAAACCTAAGGCTGGCTATATTTTCGATATTGCCGTTGCCGGTTTTGGCCGTGATCATTTTTTATGTGAACACCATTATTGAACACCGCAGCGAGCAAATACAAAAACGCTTATCGGGTTTATCCAGCTTTGTACAGGAAAACTTTTCGGGGATCAGGGTGATCAAATCATACGTGCGCGAAGGTTTTGTGCGCGAAAAATTTGCCGCCGAAAGCGAAGATTACAAAACCCAAAGCATGGGCATGGCCAAAGTGCAGGCCATGTTTTTCCCGTCCATGCTGCTGCTGATAGGATTGAGCAATGTTATTACCATGTACATTGGTGGTGTTGAGGTAATGAAGGGCAATATCACCGCGGGCAACATCGCCGAGTTTATTGTGTATTTAAATATGCTCGCCTTCCCGGTAATATCCTTAGGCTGGGTAACCTCACTGATACAGCGGGCGGCAGCATCGCAAAAACGGATAAACGAGTTTCTGCACGAAGAGCCGGAGATCATCTCGCCAAAAGCCCTGCCTCATAAACTGGCCGGGAAAATAGAATTCAGAGATGTATCGTTCACTTACCCGGATACTGGTATACAGGCACTAAAAAACGTGTCCTTTGTAGCTAATCCCGGCGAAATGGTGGCCATTATAGGTCGAACTGGTTCGGGGAAATCCACCATCGGTAATTTAATTATGCGGATGTACGACAGTACCGGCGGACAGGTTTTGATAGATGATAAGCTCCTAACACAGCTCGACCTGGATAACTACCGCTCACAAATTGGCTTTGTGCCGCAGGAGGTTTTTTTGTTTTCGGATATCATATCGCACAACATAGCTTTTAGTGCCGATGTGCTGGATATGCCGCGTGTAGAGCAGGCTGCTAAAGACGCCGCAGTGTACAACAACATTATGGAGCTGGATAAAGGCTTTGAAACACTGATTGGCGAACGCGGCGTTACGCTTAGCGGCGGGCAAAAACAACGGGTAAGTATTGCACGGGCAATAGTAAAGCAGCCCCAGGTGCTGATATTTGATGATTGCCTCTCTGCCGTAGATACCCGCACCGAGGAGGAGATATTAAACAACCTTGGCCGCATTATGCAGGATAAAACCAGCATCATTATATCGCACCGTATATCAACCATTAAAAATGCCGACAAGATATTGGTAATAGATAACGGCGAAATAATTGAACAGGGCACCCACAACCAATTAATGGATTTGAAAAACGCCTATTTTGAATTGTACGAAAAGCAATTGCTGGAGGAAGAGGAGAATGTTTGATAGCCGCCTACCCTGCCCGGTTTATATTGGCGGCATACCTGCCTTTGGGGCCGATGGTAACTTCAAAGCTAACCTTATCGCCCTCTTTTAACACTTTATAATAGCTTGCCTCTAAAGCGCTGAAATGCGCAAAAAGGTCCTCCCCGCCATCATCGGGTGTAATAAAGCCAAAACCTTTAGAATAGTTAAACCATTTTAGTGTACCGGTTGCCATAATTATTGTTTGCTTTAGGGTTTAATGCACAGGTGTAAGGTAGTAATTAAGAATTAAACGCCCTTTAAGTTTTAACAGAAGGCACTCTATACAGACACCACCAACGAATGTTTTAATAAATATTCAATATTGTTACAATTAGTACTTGCGCGTTAAAAATTTAATTATATTTATCCCAACCAAAACTATTACGATTACGATTTATGGGAGATTTTGACAACAGAGAGCGTGAGGAAGTGTACTCCAAAAAGGTGAGAGCCGGGAAGAGAACTTATTTTTTTGACGTAAAGGCAACCCGGAGCAACGATTACTATGTTACTATTACAGAAAGCAAAAAGCGCTTGGAAGACGGGGTTTTTATTAAACACAAAATATTTTTATACAAAGAAGATTTTGAAAAATTTGCCGAAGGATTAAAAGAAACGGTAGATTATATAAAAGACCACCAGGAGGTTGTAGAGAAACGGTACGAATTTAGCGAGAGCCCAGAAGTGGCCAAGGCTGACGAAGATTTCTCATTTTAAAGGTTAGGCCCTAATTTAAACCTAAATATTACAAGCAAAATACCCCGCCCAAAAGGCTGGGTATTTTTGTTTAATAGTTATTCCGTTGTTTACAGTAAAACCCCTTTCATAAACAGGACAGCCACTGTAAAGTAAATGATTAGCCCAGTTACATCTACCAGTGTGGCTACAAAGGGCGCGGAAGAAGTTGCAGGGTCGGCACCAACTTTCTTTAACAGTAATGGCAGCATGGAGCCGGCTAGTGAGCCCCAAAGCACCACCCCTACCAGCGAAAAGCCGATAGTAAAGCCTACCAGGATCCAGTGCGGACCGTACATGGTGCTAAACATGCTAAAGACTGCTATACGGAAAAAACCAATAATACCTAAGGTTATTCCCAACATTAACCCAGACATGATCTCGCGGCGCATTACCCGCCACCAATCGGCAATGGTCACTTCCCCCAGTGCCATGGCCTGTATAATTAGGGTAGATGCCTGCGAGCCGCTGTTGCCGCCGCTGGAGATAATGAGCGGGATGAACAATGCCAACACTACGGCCTTTTCTATAGCGTGCTCAAAAAAGCCCATGGCGGTGGCTGTCAGCATTTCGCCTAAAAACAATATTACCAGCCAGCCTACGCGTTTTTTTACCAGCCGGAAGAGGTTGATATCCAAATAAGGCTCATCCAGCGCTTCGGTACCACCAATCTTTTGGATGTCTTCGGTGTATTCTTCGTTAGCTATCCAAAGGATATCATCAACGGTAACAATACCTAATAATATATTTTCGCTGTCGGTAACCGGTAAAGCGGTACGGTTATTCATCCTGAATACGTTGATGGCGTCCTGCTGCGGGTCGCTGGCGCTAAGGGCTATCAGGCGGCCGTCCATCAGGTCGCTTACTTTCGTTTCGGGTTTTACCAGCAATATCTCGCGGATACGGATATCATCAAGTAGTACGCCGTTCTCGTCTATTACGTAAATAACATCAATGGTTTCGGAGTTTTTACCGTAGCGGCGTATGTGCGAGAGAACGCGGGTTACATCCCAGGTTTTTTTAACGGCAATGTAATCGGGCGTCATTAAACGGCCAACGCTGTCTTCCTCGTAACCTAAAAGCGAAAGGGCTTCTTTACGGTCGGCGGGGCTAAGGTGCAAAATTAGGTTTTTAACGGCATCGCCATGCAGTTCGGCAAAAAATGCGGTACGGTCATCCGGCGGCAGGGCGTTGATAATCTCGCCAACCTTTTGCCCGGTAAGTTTTTTGATGATACGCTCCTGCGTAGGGAAATCGAGGATACGGAAAACGTTTACCGCGCGATTTAGGGAAAGCACGTCGATAAACTTTGGGCCATGCTCGGGCAATTCATCAATAAGTTCCTCTACATCCGAGATATTGAGGCTATTCAAATATTCCTGTAGCTGCGTGGTATCCTCCTGCTCCAGTAACAATTCTATTTGCTCAACCATCTCTTCCATAGAAAAACCCTCTTGTTTACATCGTTTTTGCCTTGTTTATGCCCTTTGGTAACGCAGGCAAAAGTCGTTTATTTTTTCAAATTTCGCGGCTTTTTTTCTGTTATCTTTGCGCCTTTAAAAGAGCCAGGAAACAAGAGTCAAGAATCAAGATTTTTGTCTTGCTTCCTGATTCTTGTTTCTTGATTCTAAAAATTAAAATATGGGTTTACAATGTGGTATAGTGGGTTTGCCAAATGTGGGGAAATCAACACTTTTTAACTGTTTATCAAATGCAAAGGCGCAGGCGGCTAATTTTCCGTTCTGCACCATCGAGCCCAATGTGGGCGTAATTACCGTTCCGGATGAGCGCCTTACCAAGCTTACCGAAATTGTTAACCCAAAAAACGTTGTGCCAAACGTTATAGAGATTGTAGACATTGCCGGGCTTGTAAAAGGTGCCAGCAAAGGCGAAGGTTTGGGCAACCAGTTTTTGGCCAACATCCGTGCTACCAATGCTATCATCCACGTTTTACGCTGCTTTGATAACGATAACGTGATACACGTTGACGGCTCGGTTGATCCGATACGCGACAAAGAGATCATCGATACCGAATTGCAGTTAAAGGACTTGGATTCGATAGAAAAGAAAATCTCCAAAATAGAGAAAATGGCCAAAACGGGCGGCGACAAAGAAGCTAAAAAGGCTTACGATGTGCTTACCATTTACCGCAACCACCTATTGGAAGGTAAAAGCGCCCGCACCGCACCTGTTGCCGAAGAAGACCAGGAATATATTGCCGATATATGGCTGCTTACCGCAAAACCCGTAATGTACGTTTGTAATGTAGACGAAGGCTCTGTTGTGAGCGGCAATGCCTATGTAGAGCGCGTAAAAGCGGTTGCTAAGGAAGAGAATGCCGAAGTGCTGATCATCTCGGCACAAATTGAAGCAGAAATTGCCGAAATGGATTCTTATGACGACCGCCAGATGTTTTTAAGCGACCTCGGCTTAACCGAATCGGGCGTAACCCAGCTGATAAAAGCTGCTTACCGACTGCTTAACCTGGCCACCTACTTTACTGCCGGCGTGCAGGAAGTACGCGCCTGGACAATCACCAAAGGCTTTACCGCGCCACAGGCTGCGGGCGTTATCCACACCGACTTTGAGAAAGGCTTTATCCGTGCAGAAGTTATTAAATACGAGGATTTTGTAAAATTCAATGGCTCGGAAGCTGCTATAAAAGAAGCAGGCAAAATGGGCATTGAAGGCAAAACCTATGTAGTTGCCGATGGCGATGTGATGCACTTTAGGTTTAACGTGTAGCCCACCTACTTCCCGAAGGGGGAGCAAGAATTTTGAACACCGAATTTTGAATAACGAATATCGAAGGTTTTTTACTTCGAAGTTCGATATTCAGCATTCGGTGTTCGGCGTTTAATAGCTAAAAAGTTTTACCTTTAAACAATTCTACGATGTTATGAAGAAAGTACTTTACTTGTTTTTTGCTTTATTTATCCTGAGTGCCTGGAACAGCCTGGATGATCCGAAGAGAAGGTTTGTTGATGTAGCCGGCCTCGACTCCACCATAAAACCGGGCGACAATTTCTTCCGTTTTGTAAATGGCCGCTGGTACGATACCGTAAAAATTGCGGACGACCAGACCGGGGTGGGTTCTTATTCTTTCCTCAACATTCCGCAAAAAAAGCTCCTGCAAACTATCCTGGATAGCGTTTCGAAAACCAAGAATGCCATGGGCAGCATCGACCAAAAGGTTGGCGATTTTTACGCTTCGGGGATGGATACCTTAACTATCAACAAACGCGGGTACCAGCCTGTTGCGCCAATACTTGCGCGTATTAATACCATTAATGGTGTCCCATCGCTGATGAAATTTGTTGCCGATGAATTAAAAACAGGCAATTCTCCCATCATTGGCTTCAATATTTCGCCCGACAACAAGAACAGCGGCATCAACATAGCCCATGCTTACCAAAGCGGTACAGGTTTACCCGAAAAGGGCTATTATTTTAAAACGGATTCGTCTACGCTGCGTGCCCAGCAAGCCTATAAAAAATACATCAGCACGCTGTTTCAATTAACCGGCAGTACCCCTGCTGCCGCAACCAGGAATGCAGCGGCCTGTTACAATCTTGAAAAACAACTGGCAACGTCGCACAAAACAAATATCGAATTGAGGGACATCAATGCGAATTATAATAAAATAGCTATCGCATCCCTCCGCAAAACGCAGGCGAATATCGGCTGGGCTGCATTGCTTGCCAACTTAGGTGCAAAAACGGATTCTATTGATATGGCGCAACCTGCTTATTACAATAAGTTAAATGCACTGCTGAGATCCGTCCCCATAGGCGATTGGAAAACCTACCTAAAAGCCAATACGCTTATCAACTATGCCGCAACATTGAGCAAACCGTTTGTGAATGCCTCGTTTGAGTTCCGTAAAGTGTTATCGGGCCAGGCCACGCAAAAATCGCGCAAGCAAATTATTACCGATGATGTAGACAACTATTTAGGGCAGGCATTGGGGCAGCTGTATGTAAAAAGGTATTTTAACGAAGACGCAAAAAAACGCGTGCTTGTACTGGTAAATAACCTGCAAAAATCCTTCGAGAATAGGATAAACCATCTTGACTGGATGAGCGATAGCACTAAAATAAAAGCAAAAGAAAAATTATACGCCATCACCAAAAAACTTGGTTACCCGGATAAATGGCGTAATTACGACAGGGTGCATATCAACAGGAACAGGTACTTTGAAAACGTATTATCGCTAAACCAAAACGACTACCAGGTTCAACTGGCAAAGTTGAACAAGCCGGTGGATAAAACGGAATGGGGCACCACGCCATCTACGGTTACGGCTTACTACAATCCATCTTTTAATGAGGTTGTTTTCCCGGCAGGCATCCTGCAATTCCCCTATTTTGATTTTTCGGCAGATGATGCTATTAACTATGGTGGGATAGGGATGGTAATTGGACATGAAATGACCCACGCCTTTGACGACCAGGGCGCACAATTTGATAAGGATGGCAATGTAAAAAACTGGTGGACAAAAGAGGATTACCAAAAATTCAAGGAGAAAACAAGCCAGGTAGTTAACTTATATGGTTCGTTTACCGTTTTAGATACTGTCCACGTAAAAGGCGCCTTAACCCTGGGCGAAAACACTGCCGATAACGGTGGCATTGCCATAGCTTACGATGCGTTTAAAATGACCGAGCAGGGAAAAGGCAATGTTAAGATTGATGGTTTTACGCCCGACCAACGCTTCTTCCTGTCGATTGCCCGTATATGGCGGGTAAAAACAAGGGATGCATTCCTGCGCACCTATGTGAATACCAACCCGCATTCGCCGGCCATGTGGCGTGTTAACGGCCCCTTAATGAATTTCGAACCGTTTTACCAGGCATTCAACGTAAAGCCCGGTGATAAAAATTACAAGGCCCCAAATGAAAGAATAAAGATTTGGTAGTACTCCATTTTTGATTATCGTTTAAACTGATTTCCCGGATTAGGAGTTCAACATTCGCTGTTTTGCGTTTAAAATGTTACAAATATTGCATGTGCGGTTTGTAACTATTCCGCGCCGGCCAATGTCTTATAAAAAATACTGATCGATGAACTATTTACGAATTACTGTTTGCATGGCTGCGCTATGCCTTTTTGGGTTAAATGCCAACAGCCAACAAAGCACCGCACCTAGTTTTTTGCTCATCGTATCCATAGAAAAAAACCAGCCTGCCGAAGCCGCTACGGTGAAATTACAACGTGCAAATATTGTAGTGCAAACCACGGTTACCGACCCGAAAGGCGTTGCCAATTTCAACAACATCAAACCCGGCGATTATACCTTTTTGGTTAGCTATACCGGCTATAAAGCACAAACTACACGCGTTTACCATATACCGGGGCCTATCAGCCAGGATACCATTACCCTGCTGGCAAGCAATACAGGCTTACAGGAAGTAAGCATCACAGCTAAAACCCTCCCCGTTCAATTTAAGCAAGGCAAGGTTATTTTAGATGTAAATGCGTCAGTTACCAACACCGGCTCAACCGTTTTGGAGGTACTGGAACGTTCCCCGGGCGTAACGGTAGACAGGAATGGCGGTATTGCCCTCAATGGCAAGCCTGGCGTTACGGTGATGATTGATGACAAACTCACGTACTTATCCGGCACCGAACTGGCCAACCTGCTGGGCAGCATGAGCTCCACCCAGGTATCGCAAATCGAACTGATTGCCAACCCTACCGCCCGGTTTGATGCCAGCGGCAATGCGGGGATCATTAACATCAAAACAAAAAAGAGCACGGTTAAAGGCTTTAATGGTTCGGTAACCGCTTCTTTTGGGCAGGGTGTTTACTCCAAAAGCAATAACAGCCTTACGCTGAATTACCGGGTGGGCAAGTTCAACACCTTCCTTAATTATAGCGCAAACTACAATACAAATTTTTTCAGCATATATGCCTTGCGTAAATATTACGATAGCAATAACCAACTAACGGCTATCCTCGATCAATTCTCCTACTCGCCCGGCAAAGCATTCAACAATACGGTAAAAACAGGGATGGATTATTACCTGAGCGATAAAACCACCATCGGCATAGTGCTTACGGGTACAGCCGTTAAACGCAACAACAGCAACCGCGCCAATGCCGACTGGCAAAGCCCGCAAGGCGTGGTAGATTCATCTATATACACCACTAACACCGGTAAAAACCGTTTCCGCAACGGTGCTATTAACCTAAACCTGCGGCATAAGGTTTCCGCTTCGCAGGATTTGGCCATAGATGCCGACTACCTGCACTACAGCATCAGGGCAAACCAGGATTTTAAAAACGAGCTGAGCGGGCCAAACGGCTATGAGGAGATCTCGCGCGGCAACATCCCTACTACCATCAGCATTGGTTCGGCCAAGGCGGATTATACCATCAGGGTAAATAAAACCGATGTGCTGCAATTTGGCGGCAAGGCAGCTTTCAGCAATACCGATAACCTGGCCGACTACCAAAACCTTACCAATGGCAACTGGGTAGCTGATAACATCAAAAACAACCACTTTATTTATAAAGAGAAGATAAACGCGCTGTATAGCAGTTACGATACCAAATTGGGTAAACTAAGCGGGCAATTTGGCCTGCGATACGAGCGTACGGGCTACGATGCCAGCCAACTGGGTAACGCTATACAGAAGGATTCGTCGTTCTCGCGTTCGTACGGGCAGTTTTTCCCGAGCGGCTATTTAAGCATGGAGGCCGATAGTGCCAACACTTTCACGCTAACCGCCAGCCGCCGTATAGACCGGCCGGCCTTTCAAAACCTTAACCCGTTCTACCTTATCGTAAACAAATACACTTACATTACCGGCGACCCATACCTGCTGCCGCAATTCAGCTGGAACTTTGAGCTAAGCCACCAGTACAAAAATCTGCTGCGCACGGCGGTATCGTATAACCGCATCAAAAATTACTTCTCGCAAATATTCGTGGCCGACCCAAGCAACGATGCCATACTGCTTTACACACAGGGCAATGTAGGCAGCACCTATAACGTAGGCGCATCGCTTACCTTAACCACCTCACCGGTAAGCTGGTGGAACTTAACAACCCAGGCGCAGTATAACCATAAGCAATTAAAAGGCTTTAACGGCAATACTTACACAACCGAGATCGATCAGCTAAACCTGAACGCCAACAACCAGTTCAGCATCGGGAAAAAATATACCGCGGAGCTATCGGGCTTTTACACCACCCGCGCCCGTAACGATGTGGCCGAACTGCTTTACCCTACCGGGCAGGTATCCGTAGGCTTATCGCGCCCCGTGTTAGGTAAAAAGGGTACTATTAAGATCAGCGCACGCGATGTTTTTTACACCAACGCGATGGAAGGGTTCACCACCTTCCCAACTGCTACCGAGTATTTTTTATTGCGGAGGGATAGCCGGGTGTACAGCATATCGTTCACCTACCGCTTTGGCAAACAATACAAAACTGTAAAACGCACCGGCGGCAGCGCCGGCGACGAAATAGAACGGGTGGGTAACGGGTAATTGTCTGAATCAGAATTTTTCACGATTTGTTGTTTTTTGAGCGTTCAAGAAGGCTTCGCCGTATACAGAATTTTGGAATGAGCAGAATTTGCTTTACTGATAAGGCATTGCTTACCAATGTGATGCAGACTGGGGATAATCCCATTCTGAAAATTCTCTAATTCTGAAAATTCTGATTCAGACAGGATGCATAATTATCCTATATTTGCACCCACATTGTTTCCGTAGTTCAATGGATAGAATTATGGCCTCCGAAGCCGTCGATATGAGTTCGAATCTCATCGGAAACACAAATGCCCCGCCGTATCCGGCGGGGCATTTTTTTAACGTGCTTGCGCATTACAATACGTGCGTAGCCAATATCCGCTGCAGATCGTAAATATTTACCTGTTTGTTGAATTTCTTTTGGATGATCGGGTTAACATCGCTCGAGATCCAAACCTTCAGTTCGGCGTCCAGATCGAAATGGCCAGAGGTCTCTATACTGAAACGGGAGATGCTTTTGTAGCTCACAGAAAGGTATTCTACCTTGCTGCCTGTTATCCCTTGTTTATCTACCAGGATCAACCGCTTGTTGGTAAAAATAAACACATCTCTGAAAAGTTTGAAGCCTATCTCTATCGCCTCATTATCATTAAAAGATTCCCGAAGTCTTTTTTTAGTTCTTCGGGGTTTGCAACGCCTGCGTTGCCCAATAGGTTCGAAAAAAGTCCCATATGATTTAGTTTAGATCAGCCTTAAAGTTGGCTATATATAATTACAATTGCAAAAAATAAGGAATGCAATCGTTTAATTAATTTTACAGATGTTGGCATTCCGAAGAAACTTTTATCGCGGCGGTTTGTACTTATAGCATCAAACGCTTAGCTATGGATAACTTACAGATCAACCACTTATTTATACCTGCTTTAACTGTTAATGCGGATAATGGCAAAGCAATAGAAGTTTATTTTGAAACGATGAATGCCAACCTGCCGGATAACACCAACTGTGTGGTATACGCGGTATACCGCGGCAACAAGAAAAACGACAGCATTTTTAACCACCTCAGCATTCCGGGAGAAATTGGTGAGAACATCCCCGGCCTGGATAATATTAACCAAAAAGATTACCTGGGCGAAATAAACCTGACTGAAAACGGGCAGTGGGAATACGAAGGAGAAAAATTATCGGTTGCAGAGCAGCAGCAGGTAGCCAAGCATATACAACTAAATGCTAATATAGCCAGTAATTAAGATAATGTCTCTGGTGCTTTACCGGGTACCGGCAATCCGTTGCCTTTATTGCGGTAACCCGATAAAATTGCATTTCGAAAGCCAAATAGCGCGGCACCGGCGGTGCCGAGTTCCCAAAATGCGTTGAAGTTTAGCATGCCCAAGCCTATGGATGCGCCGACAATAAAACCAACAACGGCACCTTTATACGAAAAATTTTTTGCAGGGAATATCATGATCGCATTGTTTAGGCTGATTGATGTGTTAAATTTAGCTTTTAAATAACACAAATCAAACACCTAAACAAATGCGGGCAAATTACGCCGTAGCTACCAGCCTGCTTACGCTGCGGTAAACATAATTATTAAAAATATGCCTGCGGGCAAACCTGCCCGGCGAATCGGCATTGATGAGTTTAACGTAAACCGCTTTTGGCACATCAAAGTACTCGTATTCGCTGCCATCCAAAAACGCAACTTTTAACACCTGGCTTTTGTATTCAAAATCGGCAATGTTCGAAGCGGTTGTGGTAAGCGTATAGTCGGCTATAGTTTGGTTGCGTGTTTCAGGCGCTATGCTCACCAAAAAGTGGTAAGCTTCTATAATGGTTTTGCTTTTTTCTTCGGCAGCTTCCTTTTCCTCAGCGCTGTGCTGAAACTTATCGGGGTGCCATGTTTTCATTAAACTACGGTAAATAGTTTTTAATTCCTGTAGTTCTGCAACTTCGGTAACACCTAAAAGCTTCCTGTAATCAACAATTTTTTTCATGCTTATTTTTATTCGTATGCTTATTTACGTTGAAAATGAAGCAGATAAAGCTAATCACCGTCGCGGAAAATACGCCGCAAAGGTACGGTTTATAAATTTGCTGTGCAACGGTGGCGAAGATATAGTGGCTAACGATTGCCGATGCATTTTCGGATAGTGCTAATAATCGTAAACATGTTCAATAGTAATCTTTTTACCAAGCAATTCCCGCAACACCGTGGTTAAGCTTGTTACTTTAGTTACCAGCGCAACTCTGTTTAACCCGGGCTTGGTGGGTATTGACTGCGTAAAGATTACTTTGTAATTATTGCTGTTATTTACCGCTTTAGCAGTTAATACTGTAAGCATAATTGCGCCGTTATTACCCGCAATTTCTTTAATGTTTATGCCTGATAACGCCAACTTGCAAACCGAAGGATTAAAATCTGCATAGCGCGGCAGGTCTATCAGCACCGAATCTCCGCCCAGTCGCCTAATATTTTTTATGGCGGGATATCCGGCCAAATCAGCAGGCAAGCCATCGGTTGTAACGGCAGTGTTTAATAAGGCCTCATCATACGCCGATTTGGTGCCTTGCTTTATCAGCCAGCCGTAGCCGCTTTTCACCAACAGCTCGGTAGTAAGGTAGTACCTGCGTTCCAGCTTGCGCAGCAAATGCGGGCCAAAAAAATCGGTTTCGCCCCAAAGCCCTTTTAGCTGCGCGTTAAAATCATATTCGTACCAGGGCGTATCCTCAATAAAATCAACATAACTACGCATGTAGCGTGCGTTAAACTTATCCTCTGCAACCATATCTGCATTATCGGTAATGCGGCCGACTGTGGTTTCATAAACTGATTTTATGCCGTATTCCACAGTGGTGCTCACTCCTATCACCATTATCATGGCGTGGTAACCGGTGTTGAATTTGTAGTTGCCTTTTATTTGATCGTACACCACACCATAGCCATGCCAAAGCTGCCCTATGTGGGTTGCATACGGGAATGAGGTTGATGTGTGCTGCTCAAAATAATCGGCCTGCTCTTTTGGGCTGAAAACCAAAAACCATTCGGGGTATGTTAAAAAGGTTTGGTCGGCGGGCCGCAGGTCTTTCTGCGGAGTTGCCGGGCGCAGGTTTAGGGTTAGCCAGGCTTTGTTAACCACAAGCCCATCGCCCGCCGGTATAGTATCAGGAGTTTTGTTTTTCAGCACGAAAACAACAACTGCTAATACCACAGCTATCAATGTTAATATGCGCAGCCTGGCCATAATTGCTTATTTATTAAAATGCATTAGTGTATTATCAGATGGATCCTTATCCTGCAATACCCTTGCGCCGCTATCTTTAAACCCTGCCTTGCCAATAATGGCCGCCCATTCGTCGGCGGCTTTAAAGTTTTTAAAATCCCTTGCTTCAAACTCATAAGTTTCGTTTAGCCCGGCGTTAAATACAGTGTGCACCAGCGATACAAAGGTTGCCATCTCCGCCGTTTTTACGTCATGGTCGCGGATGATGAACGAGCCGCCGGGGCGCAATATGCGGTAAACAGATCGTACAAAACCATCCAGCTTATCTACCGGGCAATGGTGCAACCCAATGTAACAGGTAACCACATCAATGCTTTCATCGGCAATATCCTGCCCGCTTACAGGTTGGTAGCCCTTTATATCAATAAAGGTACCCAGCTTGCTCAATTGCCCGCGCTCCATAATGTCGCCGGGAGAGTTTGTTGGGGCGATATCGTTTAGCAGGTAAATAGGGCCGGTTACCTTAATCTCTTTACGCAGCCGGCTGATGTACCTGCCGGTAGAGCCAATTTCCACATACCCGTTTATCTGCTGTTTGTCACCCAACAGCCCAAGTGTTTGGCGGGCAATTTCCTTCTTCTGCTTTTTTAGCGCCGGTAAGGCGTAGGTAAGTTCCGATAAAAAGGGCTTTATACCCGGCAGCTTGCTTTGTACCGATTTGTAAATTGCTTCATCGGTAGCGTTGGCAGCGGTTTCCTCCTTTATCAGTTGATGAAATTTATCCTCGGGGTACAGGTGGAATATCACCTGCAAGAAACGGTAAAAATCGTCGCTCCATTTGGTGTCGTTAAATACAGCTTTAAATTCTGAGGTATTAGCCATTGGTTTGCGGGTTTATTGGTTTATAATAAGTTTCCCAAAGCGTGTTACGGAATTTGTTATCCGGGTCAAGCACTGCCTTCAATTGAAATAATTTATGTGCGTTGGGGTAGGCTTTAAAAAATTGTTCGGCAGTTGGGTGTATTTGGTAAGGCAAATAGTATGCCCCGTTTACAGCAATAACAGCGTCGGCCAGTTCGCGTGTCCAAACCGCTACAGCATTTTTGGATGCGGCATCGGTGCGTTGCTTATAATATACTACAAAGGCAAACACTTCCTCGCGCGCCCAGGCCAAATAGGTGCCGGGGTCGGCTTCGGCATGCCGCATCGAAACATTAAGCACGTTTACGTTATAGCGAATAAATATCTCTGCCATGGCGGCTTCAAATTCCTCAAAACGCTGCACCGGCACAAAATACTCCAGCAATACATAGGTGCTATCAGTGCGCGAGCGCGGTTCCAGTTCGGCCACATCATACCCTGCTTCGTAATTGCGCCAATGTATCTTCTTACCCCTAAAAAGCAATGGGTCTATCAAATACTCACGGCGCCATTTACCAAGGGGTGTTTCAGTAAACGACCATAAAAAGTAGCGCTCCAGCGGATACGATTCCTTTAACGGCATCAAACGGGTTTTTACTGTTGGTTTTTCTTCCGTTTCTACCCAGGTTACCGCGCGCAGTTTTTTGTATTTAGGCGGGTAGATGTCTCCATTATGGAACACGGCTTTTTTATTGCTGCGGATATTTTTAAAAAAGTATTCCTTATACTCCGCCACATGCATTTTTTTATCAATGCGCCTTATGGCAACATTATCGGCCAGTTCTAACTCCGCCTGCACTATAATACCGATGGCATTGTAACCGCCTACCGCGCCAAAAAACACTTCTTTATTCTCCTGCAAACTGGCATGCACCAGCGTACCATTTGCCAGCACTACATCTATCGACCGTACCGACAATACCACAGGCCCCAAACCCATATACCTGCCATGCGCATTAACGCTTAAGGCACCCCCAACGGTAAAGTTGGCGTAGGTTTGCATAATTTTTACGCTAAGGCTGTACTCATCAATATATTGCTGAATATCGCACCACCGTATGCCGGTTTGCACATTTATCAGCTTTGCATCCTTATCAAATTGCAGCACATTATTCAACCCGCGCATATTTATATGAGTACTGTGGGGGCTTGCCGTTTGCCCGCCCATACTAAAGCGCCCGCCGCCTACCGATATACTGCCGCTTGTATTTTTAACAATTTCGCAAAGTTCCTCTACAGATGCGGGGCGTATAACCCCGGCCACCAATACGGGGTTTAGGCGGGTAACATCGTCTATAATGCGTTCATCCGTTTTAAGGTGGGGGATTTGGCGCCCTTCGTCGTTTTTAAGATAATCTGCTGCTGCACCGGGTACGCCGCCGTAATAGTTAGCTGTGTAAGTGCCCCGTTTAAACCCAAGGCACCATATAAGCCATAATGGGCCGAGTACGGGTATTAATACGCTAAGCAGCCAATAGCCCGATTTATCTTGGTCGTGCAGGCGTTTCATCGCTGTTGCCACAATTATCCAAAACAAGGGCGGGTATAAAACCCAGGTGGCATCCGCGCCAATGGTAAAAGCAAGCAAATTGTACAATACGTAAAAGGTGCACCAATAAAATAGCGCAGCCACCCAATACACGCCGCGCGAAAGCCGCCCGTTAAAGGTGAAAAGTAAATAGGTAACAGGTAGTTTTTGTTGTAAGCGCATGGTGATTAGCTTAGGCTAATATATAGTTTTGTTTCAATTACCGTGCTGACTTATCACCCCCTTTTAGATGCCGCTCCCCATTTAACAAAATTTAACTTACAATATGCAACCTTGGCAAACGTTTTATATTTTTACGTCAAACCCTATCGAAGTATGAAACTATTAAGATCGAGCATCGTTGCGGCCGCATTTTTATCAGCGGTTGTCGTATTCCCGGCCTGCAAGGCCAAAAAAGCAGTAGTTGCACCAGCACCTGCGCCTGTTGTTGAAACCCCAAAACCTGCGCCTGTGGTAGAAACGCCTAAGCCTGCACCGGTAGAAACACCTGCACCGGCTCCGGCACCGCCAAACTACAATTTCAGCAACATACAATTCGAATTCAATTCGGGCATATTAAAAACCGAAGCATACCCAATTTTGGATAAAGCCGTAGCGGAAATGAAAAAAGACCCGTCGGTAAAATTTGTGCTGAACGGCAATTCATCTGCAGAAGGTACCGATGCCCATAACATGGAGCTATCTGTAGAACGCGCAACCTCCGTAAAGTTATACCTAACCAACAGCGGTATCAACGGCGATAACCTTGTTGTAAAAGGCTGGGGCGAAAGCAAACCTATTGCCGATAATACCACCGAAGCCGGGCGTGTATTAAACCGCAGGGTAGAGATTAAGAAGCAGTAGATAAGAGAACACCAGGTATTAAAAACAAAAATGGGAGCCAATTGGCTCCCATTTTGTTTTCCTTTATTGTGTTTATCCTCTCCCTCAATTCTTATGTATCTCCAATTCACTAATGAGGTTATTGGCATGCCCTAAAATATCTATGCACCAAAGCACGTACCTAACATCTACGCAAATGGTGCGTTTATAATCCTTATTAAAGGCAATTTCGCCGCTCATTGCTTCCCAGTTACTGTCGAAGGCCAGCCCTATAAGTTCGCCCTCGCCATTGATTACCGGCGAACCTGAATTGCCTCCCGTAATATCGTTATTGGTAATAAAACCAATAGGTACGGTACCATGGTCGGCGTACTGGCCAAAGTTTTTTTGCTTGTAAGCGTCCAACCAGGCCGCGGGCAGGTCGAATTCATCATCGCCGGCTTTGTACTTCTTCATTGCGCCATCCATATCGGTTTGTACATCAAAATGCTTCCCATCCTTAGTGGTGTAGTCCTGCACGTTCCCGTAGCTTATGCGCATAGTTGAGTTTGCATCCGGCGACATTAATTGCCCCTGGTTTTTTTCAAGCAGGGCCTGCAGGTAGATGCGGTCCAGGTGGTCTTTCTGTGTATCAAAATCGCTTAGCTTGGTTCCAAAAACGCTCTTTTTATAGCTGCTCGGGTTCAGGTTGATCACAAAAGGCACTAAGGGGTCCTCGCGAAGTTTATCAACCGAGCGCCCGGGTAAAAAGGCCTTCAGCTTCAAGGTATCTATCAGGTTGCTGCTTTGCCATAAATAATCGGCATATTTTGCAAACGCTACCGATGGGTTATCCGGCGCAAGTTTGGTTACCACGTCTTCTATAAATGCCGGATGCTGATCTTTGGGAATATCGGTATACCACGAAGCCATTAGCTGCGTAAATATTTTCTTATCAGCAACCAGGTTGTATGATTTGATGTAATCGTCGTTTACTTTTTTTAGCTCGTCCTTTATTTCTGCTTTTTCCTTGTCGTCGCGTTTAGAATTCTCCAGCGCCAACTGCCCGAAACAGTTATTCAGTGCCTCATCAACAAAAGATGGTGCCAGCAAACCTTCGTTAATATAGGTTTTGTGGATAGCATAGGGCTGGTAACCGGCATACAGCTTTTGATAATCGCTCATCAGGTTTGCATACTGTGGCTTATCTGCTGCCCATTTAGTAAAATCGGCCTCTTCCTGCTGTTTTTGCCCGTAAATATTAAGGTTTTTTAATTGCTCGGTTTGCCCTATAAAGTACTTCCAATAATTAGATACCTTGTTGTATTCCGACGATAACTTTAGTCGGGTATCTACGCTTTTGTCCATCTCTTCCTTCCACGCTTTCAGGCGGATGTCGCGCAGTTTCACAATAATGGGGTTGGTTTGCTCGGCAGCCAAACGTACGCCGTTAGAGGTAAGGTAGCGGTCGGTACTGCCCGGGTAACCATACACCATGGCAAACTCACCGTTCTTAACTCCCTTTAATGATATGGGCAGGAATTTTTTTGGCGTGTAAGGCACGTTACCGGCCGAATAACTTGCAGGGTTGCCGTCTTTATCGGCATAGATGCGGAATATGGAGAAATCGCCTGTGTGGCGGGGCCATTCCCAGTTGTCGGTATCGCCGCCAAATTTACCTATCGACTGTGGCGGCGCGCCTACCAAACGCACGTCGCTAAATTTGTCGTATAGATAAATAAAGTACTGGTTGCCTTTGAAGAACGAACTTACCGCACCACGGTAACGGGTACCCTTTGTGGCTTTGTCGATAAGTTTTTGGCTTATCTTCTCCAGCTTTTCGCCCCTGTTAGCATCGTCGGCACCCTTTAGTGCATCCATTACCTGGGGTGTAACATCGGCAATGCTCACCAAAAATTCTATATATAAGCCCGGTATTGGTTTCTCCTCGGCATAGCTTTTGGCGTAAAAACCATTATCCAGGATGTTGTTTTGTGGTGTTGATTGCCCTGAAATGGATTCGTAACCGCAATGGTGATTGGTGAACAACAGCCCTTTTGCCGATACCACTTCGCCGGTGCAAAAGCCCCCGCCCAAGGATACTATTGCATCTTTGATACTGGCTTTATTAATACTATACAAGTCTTCGGGAGTGAGTTTAAACCCCTGCTTTTTCATTTGGTCGTAGTTTTTGCCAATGAGCATAGGTATCCACATGCCTTCGTCGGCACGTGCAAGGGTATTAATACATACAACAAAAAGCAAAACGAGGGATAGGAGTTTAGGCCGTTTCATAAATGGAAATTGTGATTAGTTTACGTACCCACAAGGTAGAAATATTTTAAAAAAATAAATTAAAAAAATTGTGCCGGACGAGGGTTTTCCCTACCTGCAATAGACCCACCCCCAAATTTATTTTCAAATAAATTTGCGCAGTTGATTGACTGCACATATATTTGCAGTCAATCAACTGCATATTAACATGAGACGAGATGTTTTCCAGGCCATCGCTGACCCTACCCGCCGGGCTATTTTAAGTTTACTTGCATTAGGCGCCATGACACCTAATGCCGTAGCAGAACACTTTGACAGCACCAGGCAAACTATTTCCAAACACATCCAAATACTGACGGAATGTGAGGTACTGGTACAAAAAAAAACTGGAAGGGAGATATATTATCACTTTAACCCCCAAAAAATGAAAGAGGTAGACATTTGGCTGCAAAGCTTCCGCAAGATGTGGGAGGACAGCTTTAACCAATTAGACGACTTATTAAACGACTTATAAAAACAAAATCATGACAAACCTATTTGAGTTCGAAGCAGACCTTACAGCTAAAAAGATTTACATAGTACGCGAATTTAACGCGCCGGTAGAAAAAGTGTGGAGAGCCTGGACAGAGGCCGACCTGCTTGACAAATGGATTGCGCCAAAACCCTGGGCAGCCAAAACCAAAATCCTGGATTTCACCGTCGGCGGGAAATGGCTGTATGCCATGATAGGCACCGAAGGCCAAAAACATTGGGTGTACGCCGAGTTTACCGCAATAGAAAATGGCGGCGCTATATCCACAGCAGGTTTGTATTGCGATGGCGACGGTAACCCGGTTACTGCCGGGCCAAAATCTTATAGGGATACGAAGTTCTCATCAATCGACGGCAACAGGACGAAGGTATACCAGGTGATAACCTTTGAGGAAGAAGCTACTATTAAAATGTTTGTAGAAAACGGCTTTAAAGAGGGTACCGACGCAAGCCTAAGCAACCTGGACGAGTTCCTGGCTTCGGAATAAACTCATTGATTTTATACATAATTCAATTAATCTTTTACATAAAAAAAACACAAATCATCATGAAATTTAAATTTTTGAGTGTTGCCCTTGGTATTGTATTGTCGGCAACTGTATGGAGCGCTAATGCGCAAAAAAGCTATAACGAAGGGCTGCTAACCATTAAAACAACCGCAGGCGGGCAGGATATTGAAGTAAAGGAATACTTCAGGCGCGATTCTACCGCTGCAATGTTTTCTGCCGGCCCGGCAAACCTTAAGCTTTTAGCAGATGCCAACTATAAATTTTTTGCTGTAATAGCTACCGTACCAAGTTTCAATGTAAAAAAAGCTGCCATTTATACACCTGCCGAAATTAACCAGGTTGTAAGCACTTTCCCTACACTGACATTTTCTCCATCAACCGAAACAAAACAGATATCGGGTTTTAAGTGCAAAAAAGTAGTGGCAACAGATACCAAGACTAAAAAAACGTACGATACCTGGATAACCAACGATATTGCATTGCCTGCGGCTGTTACAGACAAATATTACCTAACTATTGGCGGCTTCCCTGTACAATATACATCCTTCCAAACAGGGCCGGATGGTGTACTTATGGCTGCGGAGTATACAGTTACCGGTGTGTCTGATGAAAAAGCCCCTGCAGGTACTTTCGGCATAGCTCCGGATTATGATAAGATCACAAAAACTGAGCTCGAAGCCATGTCGCGTGGTAAGCAATAACGTTATTTCGCCCTCCATCCGCATGGGTGCTCTTCATTGCTGTTAAGTTAAAGAGGAGCCATAAAAGTATATATCAGGCAAAGCCGCGAAGACGCAAAGGATCTTTAAGATTTCGGTTGCGGCCTTCGCGGCTTTGCGAGGTGAAACAAGCTTAATTTAATCTTGGGGGCCAGAGCGGCTTAGCTTCGCTCTTCTAATAAGCTAACCGTATCTCGTAGCTTACCTATTCTTTTGGCCCAAACGCGTACAAATAAGTAAAGTTGAAATATTAAAACTACACTCCCGGCGCCAACCAACATAAGTTTGCGCTGGTCGATTTTGATGGAGGATAGGAAGAAGTAACCAACTCCAGTGATCAGCATTATTCTTAGTATTACACTCGCCACAGCAAAACGTCTCAGGGAATTTATGCGGTTTCGTAGCGATGAACATATGTCCGGGCCTTCCACAAGTTCCTTTGATAATTGATAGCCGTAGACATTGAGAATCATAGGTAGGATTACGGATATAATTACCACCGCGTTTGCAAGGATCGGTTTTTTATCCGCATCTAAGCCAGTAAAACAAACAAGAAGAAATACCGACCAGCCGAGCAATTCTATTGTGAATTGTTTCCGGATGCCAATAAGTACCGGATGGCTTTTCGCTATAGTCATATCTCTAAGGCGGTCAATGTCAATTTCTGGTGTTTTGATGCTTTTCCACTCCTTTTTTAATTCTTCAATTTGCATGGTTTAAATCATTATTTTTCTTAACCTAATTTTAATCCTCGTAAGTTTTACCCCAACGTTGCTTTCGCTGATGCCCAGTATTCCTGCTATTTCAAGATAACTTAGGTCATCAAGATACAAGGCAATCAGCGCCCGGTCGGCTTCGCTTAGTTGTTTTATGCCAGCCAGTAACTTTTCCTGTTTTTCGCTGGCTTCGTTATTAATGGCTTGAAATTGCACATCCGGCAGGTGCTCGGCCAAAGTAATACTCGGTTTGTTTTTCCTGAACGATGCCATAGCGGTATTCAGCGCAATTCGATAAAGCCACGTTGAAACTTTTGAGATGCCATTGAACGACGGGTACGAACGCCAAAGCTGGAAGATCACTTCCTGGAAAAGATCTTCGCGATCCTCCGGGCTATCGCGGTAAAGCCTGCATATCTTATGGATGATGCCCTGGTTAGCCTTTATCACACTCAGAAATTCCTTTTCACTCATTATTAATCTGCGATGTCCTTTATTTTTTTCTCCTTTATCGGCGAGTAATCGTCCGCCACCTGCCTATTTACATAGATGTTGTTAAAGTAACATTTTATTCCGGTCGCGTTATCGTGGCCTTTTTTATGAAATTAATTTTCACTGCCATGCTTTTGCTGTTTGATTTTGCCGAGTTCCTTATTCATCATTGATATACTATCCCTCAATATTTGTTGCTGCTTAATTATTGCCGCAACCTTTTGTTCAAGTTCATGGTTTTTTATGTTCAGCCGTTTCTCAGGCGAAGATTCTGGTCCGCAGGATGTGGCGGATATTAATACAATTGTTAGGAATACGAAAGTTTTCATATAAGCTTTTTAAACTGTTAGTTGTTTGCTTTTTAAAAAACTTACACATCGGGCAAATAATATTACTATTTAGCAGTTTGCAGTGGCAACGTCGAAATACAAAATCGCTTATCGTGCCAACCGAAAACTACCACCGCAACCGCTAACTGAAACTAATTCCTGCCACATCGGTTTATTATCATACCTTTACCGCTTACGCATGGAAGAAAGAAAATACCTCACAACCTGGAGAAGATATATCCCGGTTATCCGTCTGCATTTAAAGAGAAGCCTTACCGAAGAGCAAAGCTTTAAATTAAATATAACTGATTTTGAATCGGCGGGAGACCGCGGCAAATCAGGCTATACCTTTAATTTAACCATGGAAAATGGCAAGGTTACCAACAACATCAGCGGATCGGCCGTAGCGCGCGACCTGTACGAGGCCCTTAAAGCGGATGATGCCATCAAAGCCATTTTACAGGATAGGAGCATCAAAATATCGGTAGGGAAATCTTTCCTGCTGAGCATCAAAACAACGCACATATCAAGCTATAAAGCAGAAACGCCCCAGGAATAAGGGGTTTGGCCGGGAATAGACGTAATACGCCAAATTTGTTTTAAAACTTCAACATTAAAACAACTTTGGGGAATAAGCGTATTATTACTATGTCTCAAATTTTTTCGGCCGGTAATGTAATTGCATTGCCCGGCACTGCTGCACCGGCAAATGAGAATTCATTCGCAGCCCACCTATTAAATAATTTACCCGTTGCTGTTTACAATTGCGATGCTGATGGCTATATAACATCTTATAACAGCGCAGCAGTAAAGCTTTGGGGCCGTGAGCCGCAAATTGGAAAAGACCTTTGGTACAGTTTATGGAAAACATACCATGTGGATGGCAGGCCCATGCCTACTGCAGATTGCCCAATGGCAAAAACGCTTAGCAGTGGCGTTGCTGTAGAAAATGAAGAGATCATAATTGAACGGCCGGATGGCAGCAGGCGGAACTTACTCCCCCACCCTGTACCCATTTACAGTGATGGAAAACTAATTGGCGCAACCAATACCCTCATAGATATTACCGAATACAAAGCTGATGAAACCAAAGAAGCCGCGCTTGCTGCTATAATTGAATCATCGGAAGATGCTATTATTAGCAAAACGCTGGAAGGTATTATCACCAGTTGGAATAAAGGCGCCGAAAAATTGTTTGGCTACGCCGAGGCAGAAGTATTAGGCAAACATATCAGCATACTGATACCCCCAAACCGCCTGCAGGAAGAAACCCTTATTATTAACAAAATAAGCAATGCCGAAAAGGTTGACCACTTTGAAACCATCCGGCTTACCAGCACCGGCACCGAAATACCTATTTCGCTTACCGTTTCGCCTATAAAAAACAAAAAGGGGGCGATCATCGGCGGCTCTAAAATTGCAAGGGATATCAGCCAGCAAAAACAGGCAGAAACCGATCTGCAACAGCATGCCAACAACCTGGAGATCCTAAACACAGTTGGGCAAGTTATATCGGCGGAACTCGATATCGAAAATATCCTGCAAAAAGTAACCGATGCTTCCACCCAACTAACGGGGGCAGCATTTGGGGCGTTTTTTCATAACCTGGTAAACGAGGATGGCGAATCGTATACGCTTTACGCCTTATCGGGCGCCCCGCGCGAGGCTTTTGAAAAGTTTGGCATGCCGCGTAATACCGCAATATTCCACCCCACCTTTAGCGGCCAGGGCGTTGTTAGGGTTGATGACGTTACAAAAGACCCGCGTTACGGCAAAAACCAACCGCACCATGGCATGCCTGAGGGGCATTTGCCGGTAGTAAGCTACCTTGCTGTACCGGTAACCGCTAAATCGGGCGTTGTTTTAGGAGGCCTGTTTTTTGGCCACCCCGAACCCGCAAAATTTACAAGCGGCCACGAGATGCTGGTAACAGCCGTGGCAGCACAGGCATCGGTGGCGCTGGAAAATGCAAAGCTCTACAAAGAAATAACCATGCTCAATTCTAAAAAAGATGATTTTATTGGGATGGCAAGCCACGAGCTGAAGACGCCCGTTACCAGCGTACAGGGTTATTTGCAGATAGTAGAACGCAGCCTGGGCAACGACGACCGCAATAAAGCATTTATTGCCAAGGCCCGCAACCAGGTATCAAAACTGGCGGCTTTAATTTCCGACCTGCTGGATGTATCTAAAATACAAACAGGCAAACTTCCGTTTTCGTATAGCGAATTTGATGTGGAGTCCCTGGTTGCCGAAGTGGTTGATGTAATGCGCAACAGCCAAAACACGCACAAGATACAGCTGCAACAACGGGTTAACCATTTAATGATAACCGCCGACCAGCAGCGCATAGAGCAGGTTATTATAAACCTGATATCCAATGCTATTAAATACTCGCCAAATGCCGGGGAAATAATTGTAAGTACAGAAGCGTCAGCCACAGCATTACATGTATCGGTGCAGGATTTTGGTATAGGCATTGATGAACATCAGCTAAGCCGGATCTTCACCAGGTTTTACCGTGTTGAAAACCTGGCGGCACACATGTCTGGCCTGGGCATAGGGCTATACATCAGCCATGAGATAGTAAACCGCCACAGCGGAAAAATTTGGGTGGAAAGCACGCTTGGCAAGGGTTCAACCTTCCACTTCGAAATCCCTATAAACCACGAAGTATAGCCTATTGCGCTTGTGGCAGTATTATTTCAAAATTAGCGCCCTGATTGGGTTGCGAATAAATGTGCATTGTTCCCTTAAGCGTATCAACCAGGTGCTTCACCAATGCCAGCCCAAAGCCATAGCCTTGTTCGCCGCTGGTGCCATCGGTAGAGGTAGCTTTGCCATTCAGTATGGTATCAATAGCTTCCGGGTTAAGGCCTACGCCGGTATCGGTTACGTTTATTTGTAACAGGTTTTGTGTTTCCTCTAATTTCAGGCTTAGGTCAACCGTTATTTTACCGTTTATGGGGGTAAATTTCATAGCGTTTGATACCAGGTTGCCCGTTATTTGCAGCAATTTGTTTTTACTGAAGGGGACGGTAGCCGAGTTGGCCGAGGTGTTTATCACAAACGTTATGTTTTTATTTTTTGCCTGCGGGGTATAAAGTTTCTCCAGCTTGTCTTTAAAAACCAGCAGGTTAAATTCATCGCCCTTCAGGTCTTTTATTTTAGGGAGGTCGGTGCTTAGTATCTCATCGGCAAGTTCCAGTAACGAGCGGCCGCTGCGTTGGATAAGGTTGATAAACTCCAGCACCTCATCTATCTCGTTCTCCTGCCCCTGCTCGCTTATTACCTGCGCCAGCCCGATGATACCGCCCAGCGGACCGCGTATATCATGCGCCACCTTCTTTTTGATTTCGTTGGCCTCATGCAGTTTCGTTTTTAAGCCGGTGATAATTTTATGGGTAGTTAACCTGTTTACTATTTCATCGGCGATGATCTTCAGCAGTTCTATCTTCTCGGGCGATAGGGATTTCAAATCCCTGTCCAACACGCATAAAGCACCAAGGTTGTACCCTTCGTTTGTTTTTAGCGGGATGCCAAAATAGTATTTCAGCCTGGGCTCATCAACCACGTAAAATTTATCCTTAAAGCGCTCGTCGCCGGTAAGGTCTTTTACCTCAAAGTGCGGTTCGGGTACCGATATGGTGTACTGGCAAACCGAATCTTCGCGCGGCATCTGGTCTATATCCAGCCCATGGTTGGTCACCGTCCACTGCGTAAACGAATCGATGAGGTTAACAAGTGAAATGGATGTGCCGGCAACTGTAGCGGCTAACCGGGCCAGGTCTTTAAACGTATCCTGGAAACTGGTGTAATCAAGGTCGTAATCTGATAGGCTAATAATTCTGCCCATCTCGTTTTGTGGGATCGGAGTAGTATGCATAAGTATAAATAGGGGCCTGCCACTAATTACGGATTTTTATTTTTTTTGGATGTTGATTTTTCCGGAAAAAATAAAATAGCCGGAAATATTGCGCATCCACTACCTGATATTCGGGAACTGCAGCCTGTATGAGATGGAAAATTTTTTTCCGTTTATCAGTACCGCCTGCTTCTCGTTTAAAGACGCATTTAGCTTTAAAAATTCCTCAAAATACTTCTTATCTAAATAAATGCTATATAAGCCCGGGTTTCGCTGAACGGTGGATTTATCTTTTAATCCCGGCCAAAGCGCAGGCCAGGGCAGTGGCTTTTCCGGGGAATGATCGTACCCGGTAAGCATCAACTCCACCGAATCGGGCAGCCACTCTTTTTTATTTGCGTTATCAAAGTCTATTAGCTTATCATAAACTGCTAAAAAGCTTTTAGGTGTTTGTTTCCGCACATCGCCATCCTTGCCACGCAGGTCGCCATAAACGTTCACCACTTTTACGCTGTCAAAATTCAGTATTAACTGGTTTGTGGGCTGGTCCGTCCAATCACTTGCTTTGATATACCTCCGCTGCTTCATTAAGCTATCTGTTATACCAAAGGAAGTAATGGTTTTTTGCACTTCCTCCCTGGATAAATTAGCCTCGTAATATTTTACGGTTTTATTTGCCCATTTTTTAAATATAACTTGCCCGTTTGGGTACATGGCGAAAGAAGGTACATCAGAGCCGATCACCATTAGCCAGGGGTCTGTTTCTATCAAAACAACAAGCGGGCTGCCATACTTTTCGTTGTAATTTTGGGCAGATAGTTTACAAGCAAAGGGCAAAACCAGCAGCAGAAGGAGGGCTTTTTTCATACAGGAACAAGGTTATGTGTAAATCTATCAAAATCCTTAAACCGGGCAAAAAAACGCCGCAAAAAAAGAGACGCAAAATATTGCGTCTCTACGGGCTTAACGGCGCAGTTTCCTGCGCCTGCAAAAATGTTATTTCTGCAATTCCGGCATTAACTCGGTGGTGATCCCTATCCTGTTCCAACCGTTAATGGCAATGATGGCCATCAGCACCTGCGACAAGTACACCTCATCAAACAAAGCGGCCGCCCTATTATAGGTTTCGTTGGAAACATGGGTGCCGGCTATCAGCGTAACTTCCTCGGTAAGTGCAAGGATGGCCTGCTCCTGCTCGTCGAAAAAGTTGGTATCGCGCCATGCGTTAAGGGCGTAAATGCGTTGCTCGGTTTCGCCTGCTTTGCGGGCATCGCGGCTGTGCATATCTATACAAAAGGCACAGCCGTTTAATTGCGATGCGCGGATCTTTATCAGGTCCTTATGCTTGTGCAATAGGCCGGTGCTTTCAACGTATTTTTCTAATGCAAGCATAGCGCGGTATGCTGCGGGTTCTGCGATGTTTACTTTTAATCTGCTCATTTTGTTATTGTTTTTTGTTATACCAAAGGTGAGCATTACCACAGGCTGGAAAAATGAACCGAGTTTAAGAAATGAACACGAATTGCACGAATTAAGGCGGATTTCACGAATTTTTAGCTGCGGGAAGGGCGATATTTTTAACCGCAGAGCACGCTGAGGGTGCGCAGAGGTCCACAGAGATTTGCAAGTTTGTTAATGAGTTTTTGAAAGCGAAATAATCACCTGCCAGGCTCTGTGCCTCTCTGCGGTTTTCTCTGTTTCCTCTGCGGTTAAAAAAACAACTCATACCTTCTTAGCCCTGAGCCTGCTTAAAAACTGCGGCGTAAAGCCCAGGTACGAGGCCAGCATATATTGCGGTACGCGCTGCACAAAAGCCGGGAAAAGGCTGGAAAAAGACCGGTAGCGCTCTTCATCATTTTGGTTGAAGATGTAGCCCACGCGGCGCTGCGCCGCTATGAATGATTTTTGCATCATAATACGGAAGTAACTCTCCAGCGCCGGTATTTTTTGGAACAGCTCCACCCTGTCGCGTTCGTGCAGCAACAGCACATGCGTTTCTTCGATAGTTTGGATAAAAGTAGTTGCAGGTTGCTTATTCAGCAGGCTGTCCTGGTCGGCTATCCACCAGCTTTCCAGCGCAAACTGGATGATCTGTTCGTTCAGTTTCTTATTTACGTAATACTGCCTCATTAAACCCTTCAGCACAAAATAATTACCGGTGCAATGGTAGCCGGGTTCCAGTACCACGGCTTTCTTTTTGTATTTCTTCAGTTCCATCCGGCCGCAAAGCAGCTCTTCTTCCGCTGGGGTTAAGGTAACGTAGCGTTTAATATGGGCAAGTAGTTCGGGGTACATGGCAGGCAAATATACCGCATTATGGCAATTTATACCCAAACCGGTACATCACCTTTTTGCCCGTTTGTACTTTCTCATCCACAACTATACCGTCAACCGTTTGTATAGTTGTAAGCCGGCTTGCCGGGTCGGTTTGCGGCAGCTTCACATCTACCGTTAGCATCACCTCCTGTCCGGAGGGCAATGTAACCTCCTTTTCCCATTTGCCGCTTGCGGCCTCTACGGTTTGCATGGCCTTATCTTTATCCGTATAGCTTATCCGGGCTTTTGCCCCGGCGGGGATGTCGACCGAATACTTTACCAGGTACGAATCCTTTTTAGGAATCGTTAACAAGCCCTTGTTCATATCGTAAACGGTGTAGTTACAGCCAGCCAATAAAAAAGTAAGTATGCAAAGGTTGATGATGTTTTTCATGCCAACTAAGATAAGCCCCGGCGCTGCCAACATCAAAAATTATCGCAAAAACATTACACCGTTGATGGCACTAAGCCGAAGGCTTTTGGCATGAGCCTGGGTAATCTTATTGCAAATACTCGTCCCGCCTGTTAAATACTTCCTTTTCTTCATAGCTCAGTTCCAGCGTCTCTTCAATATTATCCTTTGTGGGCCTGATATAAATGAAATAGCAAACTAAAAATCCCGATATCAGCAGGAAAAAGAGTGAACCCGTAAGGAAAAACGCCACAATGCCAAATAAGGACGGGCCTTCCAGCAAAGCCAGCCGTATGATAAGCGCGGTTTGGTAGTACATCAGTTTTTGCCTTAAGGTACTCTCGGGTTTTATAGCGCTGCTGAGCACCTTTTTAAACATAAAGTTGCTGAGGAAAAAGCAGGTTACGGCAAGCAGGGGTACCAGGTAAACCATCGGGTCGTGTGTATCGCGCACGTTTATGATGATGCGGTTGCTGAGAGAAAGGACTACGACACCAAAAAGCACCTGCCCGGCACCTAATGCCAGGTGGATAATGGTAATTGTGCGTAAAAATGTGGCAGGGGTTTGTGGTAAGTTAACGTTGGAGTGCATGATAAGGTTATTTTAAGTTGTAATATACAATAATATATTCCCGGTAGGAATGGCTATTTGCAACTATTTTGTACGCTCACACCGAGCAAATAGCCCCCTCTAAATCTCCCCCGGAAGGGGAGACTTTAGCTTCGTCCTCGCTATTTTTCCCAAGTCCTCCCTACCGGGGAGGATTTAGGAGGGGCTTGAAATCACCCGGATTTAGCAGCCCCTCATTATCCTTCAGCCCCACACCCGATAGCTTACGGCTTAGCGACTGTTGTATCAGGTAAAAAAGTTTATCGGCAGCAATATCAACAGGCAAGCCCCCGGGCCGGATGTTGGAGATGCAATTGCGCGAATCGTCTGTTAAGCCGGGTTTGGGCATATAAGTAAGGTAGGCGCCCATGCTATCGGCAGCGCTTAAGCCGGGGCGTTCGCCAATAAGGATAACCGATAAAGATGCCCCCAGTTCGGCAGCTATGCCATCAGCAATGGCTACCCTGCCCTGCTCTACCAGGCAAAGTGGCGCCAACTTTAGCTTGGCAGCATGCAATTTTGGTATCAGCAGTTTTAACAGCGCTAACGCGTTCTGATTAATAGCCGTTGCCGACAGCCCGTCGGCCAGTATCAACACAATGCCATCGTTTTCTATTTGGTCGGCAAGGCGGTTTACGGATAGTTCGTCAAGCTGGCGGCCAAGGTCCGGGCGTTGCAGGTATTGCTCGCGGTTGGCCGCCTGGCTGTGCAGTTGCACCACGGGCAGGTTAAACTGCATCAGTTCCTCGGCCAGGGCCTCGGTATCCATCACAGAATATACCGCATCGCGGGCATGGGCATGGGCCAGTTTAAACTCCAACGATTGTTTGGTGGGGATACTGGTACCGGTGCTGCCAATCGCTATCCGCGCCTGCGTAAACTCCTTTAAAAAGCTTAGCGGTTCATCGGGGTTTGGTTGATGCTTTACTATTTTAGCCATAAGCCCCCAGTTTTATTTAACAATGATGCTGTGCCGCCCTTTGTTTTGTTGCCCTGCTCATCCATAATCCCCTGCCGCAGCAACCAGGCTTCAAACTCGGGTGCAGGTTTTAAGCCCAGCACTTTACGCAGGTATAAAGCATCATGAAAGGAGGTAGATTGATAATTGAGCATAATATCATCCGACCCCGGTATCCCCATAATAAAATTGCAGCCCGCCACGCCCAGCAGCGTAAGCAGGTTATCCATATCGTCCTGGTCGGCCTCGGCGTGGTTGGTGTAGCAAATATCAACCCCCATGGGCAGCCCAAGCAATTTACCGCAAAAATGGTCTTCCAGCGCAGCGCGGGTTATTTGTTTGCCATCATACAAATATTCGGGGCCGATAAACCCGACCACGGAGTTTACCAGCAGTGGCTTAAATTTCCTGGCCACGGCATAAGCCCTTGCCTCGCAGGTTTGCTGGTCTACCCCGTAATGCGCGTTTGCCGACAGGCAACTCCCCTGCCCGGTTTCAAAATACATTACGTTGTTGCCAACGGTACCGCGGTTTAGCGACAAAGTTGCCTGGTAAGCCTCATCCAATAAAGCCAAATTAATACCGAAGCTGTTATTTGCCTTCTCTGTACCGGCAATCGATTGAAAGCAAAGATCGATAGGTGCGCCTTTGTTTACCAGCTGTAAAGTGGTGGTGATATGGCTTAGCACGCATGATTGCGTGGGGATTTCAAACTGCTGCCTCAACTGGTCAATCAGCGTAACGATCTTCAGCACCGCCGCCGGGCTGTCTGTAGCCGGGTTTATGCCGATACAGGCATCGCCGCTACCGTACAGCAGGCCTTCTATTAAGCTGGCAGCTATGCCGCGCGGGTCGTCGGTGGGGTGGTTGGGTTGCAGGCGGGTGGCAAAATGCCCCTTCAAGCCTATGGTATTACGGAACTTGGTTATTACCTCGCATTTTTTTGCAACCGCAATAAGGTCCTGATTCCGCATTATTTTTGATACGGCCGCCGCCATCTCGGGCGTTACCGCGCCTGCAATCCCCCTCAAAACTTCGGTATTGGTCTCCTCCAGCAGCAGCCAATCGCGCAGACCGCCAACCGTGAGGTAGCTGATCAGTTTAAACGCTTCCGCATCGTGGTTATCCATGATCAGGCGGGTTACCTCGTCCGTTTCGTAAGGGATAACGGCCTCGTTCAAAAAATCCGAAAGCGAAACATCTGAAAGCGTTATCTGCGCAGCAACGCGTTCCTCGTAGGTCCCGGCACTCAGCCCCGCTAAAACATCCCCCGTGCGGTGCGGCGATGCCTTGGCCAGCAGTACCCGCAGGCTATCGAAGCTGTAAACTTTACCAAGGATGGTGTGCTGGTACATTATTAATGAGTGAAGGATTGAATTAGTGAATGACTGAATTATTGATTGATTGAATTACTGATTTATTGATTGACTGAATTACCGGATTAATGCATAGATGGATGTAAACTGCGAACTGTAAACCGCTAACTGCAAAGCGCCCACTGCAAACTGCCTACTGCAAACTGCTAACTGGCATGCAGCATTTCATCGCCCATAATTTGGGTTTTGTGTTTGCCCATCAGCATAAATATACCTACCGATACCGCCAACCCGGCATAAAAAATAAGGCTCACCCAAAAGTTGTAATACATAATGGCCAACAGGCATACCGCTGATATCACCAGCGCTATGGCCGGGAAAACCGGGTAAAAAACAGCAGCAAAGGGCCGCTCTAAATTCGGCTCCTTCTTGCGCAGCCTGAATAAACTGATCATACTCATCATATACATTACCACCGCGCCCATTACCGATAGGATAAGGATCTGGCTGGTAGTGCCGGTAAATAACGCAACAAAACTAATAGCCCCACCCGCAATGATGGCCCAGTGCGGTGTTTTAAATTTGGTATTCACCTGTGCTAATCCGCGCGGTAAATACCCGCTGCGCGCCATAGCAAATACCTGGCGCGATGATGCCAGTATGGTGCCATGTATGGACGCTATTAAGCCAAACAGCCCAATGCTGGCAAACACCTGCGTAAGCCCGCTGCCCCTGCCTAAAACAACGCTGATGGCCTCGGGCAGAGGGTAATCCAGCTTGCTTAGCTTGCGCCAGTCGGTAACCCCGCCGGTTAATATCATTACGCCAAGGGCCAAAAAAACCAATGTGCCCAAAGCATAAATATACCCCCGTGGGATGTTACGTTTTGGGTCTTTTACTTCCTCGGCAACCATGGCCACGCCCTCTATGGCCAAATAAAACCATACAGCAAAGGGCAGTGCTGCAAATACGCCGCTCCAGCCAAAAGGCATAGGGTTGCTCAAATAATTTTCCATTTTAAAATGCGGGCCAACCACGCCCATAAACAGCAACAGTTCGCCAACGGCCAAAATGGTAATGAATACCGAGAACGTTGCCGACTCCTTCACCCCCGAAATATTCAGTAAAATAAACGCCACATTAAAGGTAAGCGCCGAGGGCAGCACCCCTATTGCCGGGTGCAAAAAATGAACATAACTGCCCAAAGAAAAGGCTATTGCCGGCGTTGCGAACAAAAAATCTATCAGGGTAGCATAGCCGGCCACCAGCCCTGCTACCGGCCCCATAGCGCGGTATGCATAGGCAAAAGCGCCGCCCGCATGGGGTATAGAGGTGGTGAGTTCGGTGTAGCTGAAAATGAAGGTGATGTACATTAAGGTTACAACAAGCGTGGCAATTAGAAAGCCAATAGTGCCCGATACTTCCCAACCCAAATTCCAGCCAAAATACTCGCCGCTGATCACCAGCCCTACAGCTATGGCCCATAAATGCACAGGTTTTAGCACCCGCTTCAATTGTTTCGAATCGATGTTTTCCAAGGCGGTAAATTATTGTTGCCTTTAAGGTACAGATAAAAAACCTGAGCTGAAAATTTTGTGCCTCAAATAGGGCAAACAGCGGCAACTGTTATCTTAATCTAATATTAAAATAACCATTATTTAATATTGCCCCGAATTTTTAACTTTGCACCCCAAATTAATTGGATAAACAGATAGTGCCGCAAGATAATACCCGTACCATAAAAGAAATTTGGGTGGATGCCCTCCAACAGCCCAAAACCCGCTCAAAAATTTTGCTGGCCTCTGTTGTTACCATCATCATGCTATCGGGCATGCCCTTCTTTTTTGGCTATATCGAAAAACGGAACGGCATCGTTTTAAATGATTGGGTGCTTGCCCGCCTGCCCAGTTACAATGTATCCCTTGCTATTTTTGCGCTGATATGGGGGATGGCCGCGCTTATTGTTTACCGGGCCTTGTACAACCCTACCATCTACATTAAATACGCATGGACCCTGTTTTTTGTGAATCTTAGCCGCATGATCACCATTATGGTGTTTGCGCTGGATCCGCCTCGTGGCCTGGTACATCTCATAGACCCTATAACGGGCATTTTTTACGGTAACGCAGTGATAACCAAAGATCTGTTTTACAGCGGGCACACCTCTACCATGGTGCTGGTTTTCCTCTGCCTCTCCAAACGAAACGATAAAATAGTGGCTTTTATCGCCCTTATCGCGGTAATGATATTGTTGCTGGTACAGCATATACACTACACCATTGATGTGGTTGCCGCCCCGGTTTTCGTTTATATTATCTACCGCCTTACCTGCTATTTTTTAAAGCTGGATACCCCTACCAAAATTACCGGCAACGAGGCCTAAAAAAGCTTGCGGTTAGCGCATAATATCTTAAATTTATAGCTCGTTAGTACCCATATAAACGGCTATCCCATGCTCAAAAAACTCATCCTCATTGTTTTGGCCTTTACGGCCACATATGCCTCTGCGCAACAGAAAACACCGCGCCAATTGTTCCCCGGGCTGTTCGAGGCGGTGCAATCATCGGATATCTTCCCCGATAACAAAACCTTTGTGGATTGCACGCCAAAGTTCGACCCGGGCCTCATCATGAAATCGTTTAACGAGCAAAAGGGCAAAACCGGGTTCGACCTGAAGGAGTTTGTGCTGTCTAATTTCACGCCGCCGGCCTCGCCTACGCATGCCTTCCAAACCAATATCGAAGATGGCATCCGCAAACATATCGATACCCTTTGGCAGGTGCTGCAGCGCAAGCCCGATGCCGGGTCGAAGCTATCGTCCTTAGCGGCCCTGCCCAACCCGTACATTGTTCCGGGCGGGCGTTTCCGCGAGATCTATTATTGGGATAGCTATTTCACCATGCTGGGCCTGCAGCAAAGCCACCAGGAAAAGGTGATAGAAAACATGATAGATAATTTTGCT
>NZ_CAMLOV010000022.1 GCF_946481715.1 uncultured Mucilaginibacter sp.
TCAGACTCTGTCCGCTCTGTGATTGTAAACGTTGCGGACGGACAAGAACTTGCTACCTCGGTATTTAACTACCCCCGCTGGCGCGATGGTTTGTATTGCATACCCGCAGAAAACCAGTTCAGGCAGCATCCATTAGACTACATTGAGGGGCTGGAAACCACTATAAAAGATTGTATAAAGCTTGCCGGTGGCGATGCTATTGCCGGCGCTGTAAAAGGCATATCGGTAGATACTACGGGCTCTACCCCTGTTGCGGTGGATGCCACAGGCACGCCGCTTGCCTTATTACCCAAGTTTGCCACCAACCCCAATGCCATGTTTGTATTGTGGAAAGACCACACCGGCATTAAAGAAGCAGACGAAATAAACGCCCATGCAGAAAAATTTGATACCAACTACCTTAAATATGTAGGCGGTATATACTCTTCAGAATGGTTTTGGGCAAAGTTGCTGCATGTTGTAAGAGCAGATAGTGAGGTGGCCGCTGCCCTCCACTCCTGGGTAGAACATTGCGATTGGGTACCCTTCCTGTTAACAGGCGGCAGCAATGTGGCTGATATAAAACGCGGCCGCTGTTCTGCTGGACATAAAGCCCTTTGGGCAGAAGAGTTTGGCGGCCTGCCGCCCGATGAGTTTTTTAGCTCCCTCGATCCGCTTTTAACCGGCATCACCAATAAACTTTATACCGAAACTTATACCGCTGATGTTGCTGCCGGCAACTTAAGCGCCGAGTGGGCAGAGCGCCTTGGTTTATCTACCGATGTGGTAGTAGGTACCGGTGCTTTCGATGCCCATATGGGTGCCGTTGGTGGCCAAATAGAGCCGTACTTCCTGAGCAAGGTGATGGGGACATCTACGTGCGATATTTTGGTTGCGCCTTCTGCGGAACTGGAAGGTACATTGGTAAAAGGCATTTGCGGGCAGGTAAATGGTTCGGTTATCCCCGGCATGGCCGGTTTAGAGGCCGGGCAATCTGCCTTTGGCGATACGTATGCCTGGTTTAAGAATTTGATAGCATGGCCGGTGAATAATCTGTTGTCGCAATCCACCTTGATCGACGCGGCAACCGCCGAAGCCTTAAAAGAAGAATTAGCAGAACTTATTATACCCGAACTGAGCCGGCAAGCTGCACTGTTGCCTATAGAAGAAAGCAACGAACTGGCTATCGACTGGTTTAACGGCCGCCGCACACCGGATGCCAACCAGGCCCTAAAAGGCGCTATTAGCGGCTTAAACCTGGGCAGCGATGCGCCGCGCGTTTTCCGTGCATTGGCAGAAGCTACCTGTTTTGGTGCCAAAAGTATTGTAGAACGCTTCATTAGCGAAGGCATCCCGGTTAAAGGGATCATCGGTATTGGCGGGGTGGCCAAAAAATCGCCTTTTGTAATGCAGATGATGGCAGATATTTTGGGCATGCCAATCCGCATACACCAGTTTAAACATACCTGTGCACTGGGTGCAGCTATGTTTGCAGCTGTAGTTGCCGGCATTTACCCCAATGTAGAAGCAGCTATGCAAGCCATGGGCCGCGGCTTTGATGTAAGTTACGAACCCAACCTGGCACTGAAGGATGTGTACGAAAAACGTTACCAGCAATACCAAACACTGGGCAAACACATTGCACAGCAAACAGCGCTAAAAATCCAAGCAGAACTACAAAACGCCTAAGGATGAGCCAGTACCAACATATAAAACAAAAGGCTTACGATGCTAATATGCAACTGCCCAAACTGGGGCTGGTGTTATTCACCTTTGGTAATGTAAGCGCTGCCGACCGGGAATTAGGCGTATTTGCCATTAAACCGAGCGGCGTACCTTATGAGGAGTTATCGCCGGAGAAAATGGTGATTGTTGATTTTGACGGAAAAACTATCGAGGGTAGCCACAGGCCATCATCGGATACGCAAACGCATGCGGTCCTTTACAAAAAATGGCCCAAGATTGGGGGGATAGTGCATACGCATTCCACCTTTGGCACGGCCTGGGCACAATCGCAACGTGCCATACCTATCTTCGGCACCACCCATGCCGACCATCTTACCTGCGATATCCCCTGCGCCCCGCCCATGAGCGACGAGATGATACAAGGTAATTACGAATATGAAACAGGCTTCCAAATCATCAATCATTTTGAGAGTCAGAATTTGGACTACGAAGAGGTAGAAATGGTTTTAGTGGGTAACCATGCTCCCTTTACCTGGGGCAAAACCGCCGATAAAGCCGTGTACAACAGCGCCGTGTTAGAAACCGTTGCCCACATGGCCTACCTTACCGAACAAATAAATGCAAACGCACCCCGGCTTAAGGATGCGCTTATAAAAAAACATTTCGAACGCAAGCATGGGCCTGATTCTTATTACGGGCAATCTTAGATTTGAGATATGAGATGTGAGATTTTAAACACTGCAAATAAATAATGAAATTACGTTACCTGCTCGTTATTGCCATCTTGTTTACCGGCATCGGCGTATCGGCACAAAATAAAGTGGCTGCTACGCCACCTATGGGCTGGAATAGCTATAACTGTTTTGGTTCGGCCGTGCACGAAGATGAGGTGAAGGCCAATACCGATTATATGGCCAAAAAGTTAAAGCCTTACGGCTGGGAGTATATTGTAGTTGATTTTTTATGGAGCTATGATAACCCGCCAGGCAGCAACATTGGCAACCCTTATCAAATGCGGTTGTGGGATGGATCGTACGTACCCTGGCTTACCATGGATAAATGGGGCCGGTTAATGCCACAGCCCAATAAATTCCCATCGGCGTTGGATGGCAATGGGTTTAAATCGCTTGGAGACTACGTACATAGCAAAGGCCTAAAATTTGGCATCCACGTAATGCGCGGCATACCAAGGCAGGCGGTTTGGAGTAAATCGCCCGTTAAGGGCACCAATGGCATCACTGCTGATATGGTGGCCGATACCAACTCTAAATGCACCTGGATGAACCATATGTACGGGCTTAATATGAGCAAGCCCGGCGCACAGGAATACCTGAATTCTATATTAGAATTATACGCCGGCTGGGGTGTAGATTTTATTAAGGTTGATGACCTATCGCGCCCATACAGCAACGCCGAAGTAGAAGGCTATAAAAAAGCAATAGATAATTGTGGCAGGCCAATGGTGCTAAGCCTCTCGCCGGGCGAAACACCTGTTGCCCAGGCGGCGCACGCCACCCAATACGCCAGCATGTGGCGCATGGCCGATGATTTTTGGGATAACTGGAAAGAGGTACTGCACATGTTTGATTATGCCAAAAACTGGGAAGGCGTAGGCGGCCCTGGCCATTGGCCGGATTGCGATATGATACAGATAGGCAAACTATCAAAACGGGGCCCGGTTGGCAACGAGCGCTACAGCCGCTTTACCGAAGACGAACAATACACCCACATGACATTTTGGAGCATTTACCGCTCGCCTCTGATGATTGGCGGCAATATGCCGGAGAACCGCGAACTGGAATTAAAACTGTTCACCAATGCCGAAGTACTGGCAGCTAACCAAAATGGCGAGAACCCAAAACAACTTTATAAAAAAGATGGAGCAATGGTTTGGTACTCGCATGTGCAGGGCAGCAAGGATATTTACGTAGCACTGTTTAATATAGCCGATAGCAATAAAAGCGTTAGGGTAGATTTTTCAGCGCTGGGGTTAAAAGGCAAAGTAAAAGTGCGCGACCTGTGGAAGAAACAAGAGCTGGGGCAATTTAAAAAAGCCTATCAACAAAACATCAACCTTCACGGCTCGGCACTGTTGAGGCTATCACCAATAAAATAAAAAAAATCAAATCTCACACCTAACATTACATATCTAATAAAAATGACCGATTTAAAAACATTTGAAGTTTGGTTCATCACCGGCAGCCAGAATTTATATGGAGAAGAAACTTTAAGGCAAGTTGCAGAGCATTCGCAGCACATAGCCGAAGGTTTAAATAGCGCCGGGCAAATAGCCGTACGCGTGGTATATAAACCAGTTGTAAAAAGCACCGACGAGATATATCAAACCCTGCAGGAAGCCAATGTAGCGGAAAATTGTATTGGTATAATTACCTGGATGCACACTTTCTCCCCTGCCAAAATGTGGATCAGGGGCCTTAATATCCTGCAAAAACCTATGCTGCACCTGCATACGCAATACAACCGCGATATCCCCTGGAGCAGCATCGATATGGATTTTATGAATCTTAACCAAAGCGCCCACGGCGACCGGGAGTTTGGCTTCATGGTATCGCGCCTGCGCAAAAACCGCAAGGTGGTAGTAGGCCACTGGCAGGATACCGAAGTGTTGGGCCAGATTGACGCATGGGCACGTGCCGCTGCCGGCTGGCACGACTGGCAGGGTGCAAAATTTGCCCGCTTTGGCGATAACATGCGCTTTGTTGCCGTTACCGATGGCGATAAAGTAGAGGCAGAAACTAAATTTGGCTTCTCGGTAAACACCTATGGCATTGGCGATCTGGTTGCCGTGATCAACAGCATCAGCGAAGCTGAAGTAACCGCCTTAACCGACGAATACGAAGCAACTTATACGATGGATGCCTCTCTTAAAAAAGGTGGCTCAGGTTATTCATCTGTTTACGAGGCAGCTAAAATTGAATTAGGGCTGAAGAAATTCCTGGAAGAGGGCGGCTTTAAGGGCTTCTCGGATACCTTTGAAGACCTGCACGGCATGGTACAATTGCCGGGCATTGCGTCGCAGCGTTTGATGGAAGCAGGCTACGGTTTTGCCGGCGAAGGCGATTGGAAAACTGCTGCTTTGGTACGCGCCCTTAAGGTAATGGGCAGCGGGCTTGCAGGCGGTAATGCCTTTATGGAAGATTACACCTACCACTTCGATCCGGATAATGAACTGGTTTTAGGCTCACATATGCTGGAGATAGATTCCTCATTAGCCAGCGGAAAACCCGCGTTGGAAGTTCACCCGCTTGGCATAGGCGGCAAAGCCGACCCAGCGCGTTTGGTATTTAACGTAGCAGGAGGAAGCGCTTTAAATGCATCGCTTATTGATATGGGCAACCGTTTCCGTTTGCTGATAAACGAAGTAGAAGCAATAGAGCCGCAACACGACCTACCCAAACTACCTGTAGCCCGTGTGCTATGGAAACCACTGCCCGATATGAAAACTGGCTGTGCAGCGTGGATCTACGCCGGTGGCGCACACCATACCGCTTACAGCCAAAATTTAACTGCCGAACATTTGCAGGATTTTGCAGATATGGCAGGCATCGAGTTTTTAAGGATAGGCAAGGATACCAACATTGCGCAGTTCCGTAACGAATTACGCTGGAACGAAGTAGCTTACAAATAATTATCAAAACAGGCAGCCGAATGGGAACAGGCTGCCTGTTTAAAAACCTAATTAATAAAACCAAATTATGAACAAGTTTACTACTATAGATTACGTTATTTTCGTTGTCTATTTCATCATAGTATCCAGCTATGGTTACTGGGTTTACAGCCGCAAAAAAATAAAAGGCGTATCAGACAGTAAGGATTTCTTCCTTGCCGAAGGCTCGCTTACCTGGTGGGCCATCGGGGCCTCGCTCATCGCATCCAATATTTCTGCCGAGCAGTTTATCGGGGCCAGCGGTACGGGCTTCGCAGTAGGTTTGGCTGTAGCCGCCTACGAGTGGGTAGCGGCTATCGCACTTATTATTGTTGCTGTATGGTTTGTGCCGGTATATCTTAAAAATAAGATCTTCACCATGCCGCAGTTCCTCCATAAGCGGTATAACGAATCCATGAGCTTTATTATGGCCATTATCTGGCTGTTTATGTATGTATTCGTCAACTTAACCTCCATCCTTTACCTTGGTGCGCTGGCACTGAATAACCTTATTGGCGGCGATGTAAACAGCATGCACATCATCATCATTGCGCTGGCTGTGTTTGCTTTGTTTATCACCCTGGGCGGCATGAAGGTTATTGGCTTTACAGATGTAATACAAGTGCTGGTATTGGTTATTGGCGGCTTAGCCACTACCTATATTGCGCTAACCTTAGTAAGCGAAAAATTTGGCTACGGCAAAGATGCCATTGCAGGTTTTAACGCCATGCTGAAGGATGCGCCGGAGCATTTTAAAATGATTTTAGCCAAGCCAAAACCGGGTGCGCCACAGGCAGATATTGACAAATACCTTACCCTGCCGGGCATTGCCATGTATTTTGCTGGTCAATGGATAGTAAACCTTAACTATTGGGGCTGTAACCAATACATTACCCAGCGTGCCCTTGGTGCCGACTTGAAAACCGCGCGTACAGGTATCCTGTTTGCCGGTTTAATGAAACTGGCGATGCCGATAATTGTGGTACTGCCGGGTATAGCTGCATACGTTCTTCACAAAAACGGCGGCCTGCAACAGGAAATGCTGTCGGGCGGTAAATTCAATTCAGATAATGCTTATTCTGCCGTGCTTGGCTTTTTGCCAACTGGTTTAAAAGGGCTTTCGGTAGCGGCGCTTACTGCTGCTATTGTGGCATCACTGGCGGGTAAAGCAAACAGTATATCTACCATATTTACGCTGGATATCTACAAAAAACACATGGACAAAAACGCCAGCGAACACAAAATGGTGAACGTTGGCCGCTGGGTTATTTTGGGTGCCATGGTGCTTTCTATAGCCCTTACCTGGAAAGATCTTTTGGGCATCAGCGGCGAAGGAGGCTTTACCTTTATCCAAAAATATACAGGGCTTATCAGCCCGGGTATCTTTGCCGTATTCATTTTAGGTTTCTTTTGGAAACGTACTACAGGCGCAGCGGCTATTGCAGGTATCGTCACCAGCTTTGTCATGTCGGTAGTGTTCAATAACTATGCGCCGGCCTGGTTCGGGCACGAAACCTTCCTGTACACTGCTTTCCCGAGGGCAAACGGCACCTGGGAAATTCCGTTCCTCATTTGTATGGGGCTATCGTTTTTGTTCACCATTATAGTGATGGTGGCTATGAGCTTAGCGGGTCCTAAAATTAACCCTAAAGCTTTTGATATTGATAGGAGCATGTTTAAAGTCGACAAGACTACGCTTGCGCTTATCATTGTAACCTTACTATTATTAACCGCGCTTTATGTGAGGTTTTGGTAAGGGTTTAAAGAGTCTCTTCTGTTTTATATTGGTAATACACTGGCTGACCGGGCGCCCGCCCGGCAGCCTTTTATTTAAAATGGTATTTTTGATATAAACAGCAGAAACGATGGCTGCAACCCAAGTTGCTCTATACTACAAACACACCAGCTGAGGGCTAATAATTAAGAAAATGAAGGCGAAAATCATTCTAAAACTCGCATTTATTGTATGCATCTCTGCATTTACACATAAAGCTACAGCACAACAAAACAAGTATATACCCGACGTATTAAGCTGCGAGCATTACACAAACCCATTAGGTGTAGATGTACAAACCCCCGCTTTAAGCTGGATACTTAAATCCTCATCGCCCCTTGCAAGAGGGATGCGCCAAACAGCTTACCAGCTGTTGGTGGCAGGTTCTGCAGAAAACCTTAAAGCAAACAAGGGCGACATCTGGAACCCGGGCAAAATCGCCTCCGGCAAAACGAACCAGGTAACTTATTTGGGGAAACCGCTGTTATCCGGGCGCAAGTATTGGTGGAAAGTACGTATCTGGGACGAAAAAGGTAAGCCATCTGCATGGAGCGCACCTGCATTTTGGGTAATGGGGATATTAGACAGCAAGGAATGGAAAGCCGGTTGGATATCCGCAGCAGGCGCAGAAAAATATGCACATGAATACAAATCAGCAAAAACCGACTTTAATTTAAAACGCGACTTAGCAGAATTCCGTGCCAATAAACCCGCTCCTTCCGATTTAAATTTCTCGTCGATGTTGCTGCGCAAGTCGTTCCCGGTACAGCCGGCTTTAACCCGCGCAGTTATCAATATCAGCGGTCTTGGCCAGTACGAGCTTAGCGTTAATGGCAAAAAGGTGGGCGACCAGATATTTTCGCCTGGCTGGTCGGATTATCGTAAAACCGTGCTTTATGATACTTACGATATTACCGGCATGCTTAAAAAGGGTTCAAACGTTATCGGCATAATGCTAAGTAACGGGATGTATAACATCATGCCCGACTCTGTGAGGTATGTAAAATTTCTGTCCTCCTACGGGCCATTAAAAGTAATAGCCACTATGAAATTAGAATATGCCGACGGATCGGTACAGGTTATTGGAACGGATAAATCCTGGCAAGTATCGCCGGGACCGGTAACCTATTCCAACCTTTTTGGCGGCGAAGATTATGATGCCCGTTTAGAGCCCGCCGACTGGAACACTGCATATTTTAAAAAAGCCGGAGGCTGGGCTACTGCTATTAATTCCCCGCCGCCGGGCGGAGCGTTAAAAGGGCTGTCGTGCGCGGCACCGCCGGTTAAAGTGATAGAAAGCCTTAACCCTGTAAAAATAATGAAGCTTAGACCTGGCCTGTGGGTATACGACCTGGGGCAGAATGCCTCTGTTATGCCCAGGATTACTGTAAAAGGCACTAAAGGTGCGTTTGTACGCATTATACCATCCGAACTACTGGCAACTGATGGAACCGTTGACCGTAGATCGGTTACGCAGGACGGTGTGCGCCCGGCCTGGTGGCAATATACCCTGGCTTCTGATAGGCCTGAGAAATGGTTCCCTAAATTCTTTTACCAGGGAGGCCGTTATTTACAGGTTGAATTGCATGCCGCCCCCGGCGATACGGTTTTACCCACAATTGAGGCACTAAAAGGCGAGGTAGTGCATTCCTCTGCAAAACCCATCGGTAACTTTTCATGCTCCAACGAGTTGCTTAACCGCATATACACGCTGGTAAGGTGGGCACAGCGAAGTAACATGATGAGCATCATGACCGATTGCCCTCATCGCGAAAAACAAGGGTGGCTGGAAGAGTGCCACTTGAATGGCCCTGCGTTACGATACAATTTTGACATGGCGCCACTGTTTAGAAAGGTGATGAACGATATGTCGGACAGCCAGTTGGGTAATGGCCTTATACCTAATATTGCCCCTGAATTTTTCCACGCCAGCCCCGATCCAACCAACGCATTCCGAAACTCTCCCGAATGGGGAAGTTCGTTTATTATTGTGCCCTGGCAACAGTATCTTTTCTCGGGCGATATATCCTTAATGCGTACCTATTTTCAAAAAATGAAGCGTTATGTCGCTTTCCTGGAATCGACGGCGAAAGGCCATATACTGCAAACAGGCCTTGGCGATTGGTACGATATCGGGCCAAAACCGGCATGGGGATCACAGCTAACCCCCGAGAGTTTTACTGCAACCGCTATTTATTTTTATGACAACCAGATCATGGCTAAAATGGCGGCCCTTTTAGGGATGACTGCAGATGCTGAAACGTATGCCCTAAAAGCAGAGGCCATCAGGGTGGCTTTTAACAATGAATATTACAAGGCGAATACCAACAGCTATGCAACAGGTTCAAACACCACGTATGCCATGCCGCTATATCTTAATATAGCCAATCCGGAGAACAGAACCGCCCTTATAAAAAACCTTGTTGCGGATATACGTAAGCAGGGGAATTCATTTAATTCGGGCGAGGTAGGTTACCGGTACCTGTTGGGCGCATTGTCTGACGAAGGTGCTTCGGACGTGATCTATGATATGAATAACCAATCGGACCGGCCTGGTTATGGCTATCAGTTGAAAATGGGAGCAACAGCATTAACAGAAAAATGGGATGCGGGCGTAGGGAGTTTTGGGTCGCAAAACCATTTTATGTCTGGCGAGATCAGCCAATGGTTTTTTGAAGGGTTGGCCGGAATAGGAGTTGACGAAAGCGGCGCAGGTTTTAAAAAGATAATTATAAAGCCTGCCGTTGCAGGCAACCTAAGCTGGGTTAAAGGAAGCTATCAAACCGTAAGCGGTACTGTTTACACAAACTGGGAAAGGCATGCAGGCCAGTTCTCGTTAAGAGTGAACATTCCCCCAAATACCGGGGCCAAAATTTACTTGCCGGCAACGAGCGTGCAAAGTGTTAGAGAAAGCGGGAAACCGGCGGGAGATGCAAGGGGGGTAAAATTTATGGGATATGAAAACGAGGTGGCCGTTTATGAAGTAACATCCGGCAATTATTATTTTCAATCAGCCATTCAATAGCGTAACCGGCAACAGTTTATTGTGTATCTAAACTAAAGTAAAAAACAGAGCCTACGCCCTCTTCGCTTTCCACCTGTATGTTGCTGTTGTGGTAGCGCAATATTTCCGAAACGAGGTACAGGCCGATGCCGAAACCGGACACCGTTTTTATCCGTTCGTTTTTAGAGCGGTAAAAGCGCTCGAATAAGCGTTTCTGGTCAGTACCACTGATGCCTACACCTTCATCGCGCACGTATATTTTCACTTTTTTGGCTTGATTTTCGCAGCCTATAGTGATAGTGCCGCCTTTTGGCGAGTATTTAATGGCGTTGCTTAACAGGTTCATCAGCACCTGGCCAATTTTATCCTTATCGGCAAGCAATGTTATATCATTACAATCTTTTAATACAACCTTATGGTTTGACGACAGGTACTGTGCATCAATAGCAGTTTCCTCTATTACAGGATGAAGGTCGAAAGGTTCGATATTCAGCGAAATTTTACCATCTTCCAGCCTGGCAAGGCTCAAAAAATCCTGTATCATCACCGTCATCTTCCTTGCCTGTACGTTTGCCCGCGTTAAAGCACTTATGGTAAAACTGTCCCCGTTTTTTTTCGCATTGGCCAGCAACACCTGTATGTAGGTTGTCATGGAAGTAAGTGGCGTTTTAAGCTCGTGGCTCACCATGGCTATAAAGTCGTTCTTGCGCATTTCCTCCTGCTTCTTTTCGCCAATATCCCGGGCTATTTTAGAAACCCCTATGATATTCCCGCCTGCATCCTTAACCGGTGATATGGTTAAAGAAACATCCAGCAATTCGCCCGTTTTACTCAGCCGCTTGGTTTCAAAATGCTCCACCCGTTCTCCGCGCCGCAGCCGCGATAATATCAGTTGTTCCTCTTCCAGCCTGTCTTCGGGTATTAGTTTTAGGATGGGCTCTCCTATCATCTCTTCCGCTGCGTAACCAAAAGTGCGGGTGGCCGATTCGTTCCAACTGGTAATAACCCCTTCAAGTGTTTTGCTAATAATGGCATCGTCGGATGATTGTATGATGGCCACCAACCTGGCGCTTTTTTCCTCTGCCAATTTACTTTCGGTAATATCTATCACCGTGCCGATAAAAAAGCTCGCAGCGTCATCTTTAAAATAAACTTTGCCCTGCGACCTAATCCACCTGCTTTCGCCATTATCGAAACGCGTTATCCTAAAAACGATATCATACAAGCCCGTTCCCGCAGGGTCCATTGCTTTTTGTATTTCCTTTTCTACAAATGCGCGGTCATCCACAAAAATATGGTCGGAAAATACAGCAAAGGAAATGTCGGCATCCGGTGCGGCACCATAAATTTTCCGGCATTCTTCAGACCAGGTCAATTCATTGGTAACCGGGTTATACTCCCATGTACCCATTTTGATGGATTCCATTACCATGCTTAAACGGGCAACACTTTGCTCCATCTGCTGTGGTACATGCAGCAAGCGGTATTCCAGTTCCCGTTCCCGTTGTAATGATAAGGCGAGTTGTGCTTTTAAAGCATCAATTTCTTCCATTGGTATTGTGTGCTCTTTAATCACAAGGATATTTTGCTTCACCGTGAAAGGTAGTGATTTAAGAACAACAATTAACAGTATTGCAAAATAAATTTAAATACAAGGAAAGCCATTCCATTGTAAACCAATGGATTCTATAGCTTGGAGCTATTTAATATAGGGTTTTGGCTTGCGTTTACCTGGTAGGTATAAATTTTATAATTGTCGTCAACTTCCACTATTCGGTAACCCTTGTATGCCGTGCCCCAATCGCCGCCAATATGCGAATCGAAGAAATGCGGGAACCTTTTTCCGGTATACCTCACACCATCGAGCGCGTGGTCGTGCCCGTGAAAGGTTGCCTTTAGGTTAGGGTAAGTGTGCAACAGTTCTACGGTTTCCGGGCAGTCTAAAAAGCCATCGTCTTTAAGCCACTTCACCGGAGGAATATGCAGCACCACAAATACTATCTTTTTTTCCGCAAATTTGTCCAGCGAGGCCTTTATAAAGGCGTTATCAGGGCAAACATATCTACCTTTGGTGTCGGCAGTATTGGCCAAAACAAAGGCAATATCGCCATACTCAATAGTGTACTTATCTTCATAACTGAACACGTTTTTCCATACGCTGGCATCGGCAAAATCGTGGTTACCGGGGATGGTGTGGTACGGAACGTTCAACTTATCAAAATACCTGGTTTTAATTTCGGGGAGCAGGTCGGGGCGGTTGTGCACCAGGTCGCCGTTTACCACTACCATATCCAGGTGGTTTTTGGCGTGGTCATCGTTTAGCCATTTAATAAGATTGGCGGTATTCTCTTCAAACGGGGTGCCCTGCTGCCCGTAGTGGATATCTGATGCGAGCGCAAACCGGAGCTTTGGTTTGGAAATAGCACCGCGTTTATAGGCGTTACCCGGATTGGCAAAACTGTTTATAGCGGGTAAAAGCGTAAGCCCGGCCAAAGTGGTTAAGCTGGTGCCAATAAATTCCCTGCGGTTGCTCATCGTTTTTTTGTAAAAATAAGCGCCTAATATTAATTCGGCATTAAATATACGCTTTATTTTATGCGGCAATTGTTGCGTGTTTCTATAAAAAAACAGCCCCCGAATTAACTTCCGGGGGCTATATATCTATTTGCATAATGCTTTACTTAACGATGGTTACGTTACCAGACCGTACGCCCTGGCCATGTTTAAGATCGATAATGTAATAGTAAACATCGGGCTGTAAAGCGCGGCCGTTAAAAGTACCATCCCATGGGATACCGTACCCTACAGAGGCAAACACTTGTTGGCCGCCCCGGTTAAATATCTTAACGGTACAATCAGGGTATAGGTTTATGTTTGGAAGCACCCAAGTATCGTTATACCCATCGCTATTTGGCGTAAATATATTTGGCAATACCATAGCGAAGTTTGCCCTGGTTACCACAATATTATAGCGTTGTATTGTAGTACCATCCTCGGCAGTAACTACCACAAATATTTGGTTTGGCCCATCAGCTAATGCAATATCATCGGATGATGTGCCGCTTGGCACAAATACTCCGTTTATCTTTATTTTGGCATTAGGGTCGCTTACTATCGCAACTACATTGGTTTTGGTAACGCTGCTTTGCACGGTGGCCGTATAATTAAGCGTCGTCCGGTTAAACAATGGGCTTAACTCCCCTGTGGTTAAAAACAACGAGGTTAAGCTTGCATCGGTAGATGGTGGCCTTACTTCGCGTTTAACCACTACATGGTACTCATTTGGCGTGCCATCGGCGGCAGTAACTTTTATGGTAATTGTATTCTGCCCCACAATTAAAGGTATACTTCGCGATGCGGTACCATCTGTTACATTAACGCCATTAACGGTAACTGTGGCTGTAGCGTCGCCAAGTGTGGGGGTTATCCTGATATTGTCGTTGCCGTACGGAACAGTAACGTTATAATCATTTACTTCCGCAGCAAATGCAGGCGATAAAGTACCTGCACTAATGGTAAGCCCCCCCAAATTGGCGTTGTTGGAGAATGCCCTGCGTATGGTAACTACGTAAGTTTTTGTGCTGAGGTCCTGCGCGGTTACCACAACAGCAATATCGTTATCGCCAAGCCCTAATTGGGTTGCTTCAGATTCTGTTCCGCTGGCTAATTGCTGGCCTAGCACTTCTATGGTGGCGTTAGGCTCGGCCACGGTTGGTGTTATAGTGGCCGAGGTTACGCTATTGGCGACATTTACGTAGTATTGCAACACATCCTTATCGAAAGCCTGCGTTAACGGGCCTGCGTTGGTTAAAAGAGCAGATAGGTTGGCATTATTTGATTTTAACCTGGTTACTGTTACCGTATAATCCTTAGGTACGTTATTTTGTGCAGTTACCCTTACGATAATTACATTTTGCCCCAAAGCGAGCGGCAGATTGCCAGATGCGGTACCACTGGTTACCGCTACATTATTAACAGTAACGGTAGCTGTCGCGTCGCTGGTAATTGGCGTAAAGGCGATATCTGTTACCGTATTGTCTACTGAAATATCGTAACTCTGGTTAGAAGATGAAAATACCGGCGACAGTGTACCCGCGTTTGGAACGAGGTTTGCCAGGTCGGCGTTGCCGGATGCTTCCCTTGTAGCTACTATCGAATACGTTTGCTTGGTGCCATCCTGTGCAGTTACTTCAATATCTATAGTATTTGTACCAACTGTTAACGGTATGGTATTGGATGCGGTACCAGATGCAACCGCAACATGGTTCACGGTAACTGTAGCCGTGCCATCGCTGGTGTTGGGCGTAACTGTAATACCCGCATCGGCATTACTAATAGTTGTGGTGTAACTATGTGTACCCGGAGTAAATACTTGGTCTAAAGTCCCCGCGCTTAGGGTAATGCCGGCAAGGTCCTTATTAGAGGAAGGTGCACGGGAGATATTCACAAAATATTTTTTTGTATTACCACCCTGCGCGGTTACCGTTACCGGTATGGTATTAGCGCCAACGTTTAGCGGGATATCAGGCGAGGCCGTGCCACTTATTACCGTAATGCCATTTACATTTATAGCAGCTGTTGCATCGGCTGCGGTTGGCGTAAGCTTTATGGTGCTTACAACATTGCCAACTGTTGCTATATTGTAAATAGTTGTATTGGGCGCAAAAACAGGGCGCAACGCTCCTGCATTCGCTGTTAAATTCGATAGGTCGGCATTTATAGAAGGTGCCCTTGTTACAGTCACCGTATAAGGATTGGTTTCGCCGTTTTGTGCGGTAACAAGTACATTGATGGTGTTGGTGCCAACCACCAGGTTTATTGGGCCGGATGCCACACCGCTTGCAACAAGAACGTTATTAACCTTTACAGTAGCAGTCGGATCAGCAACTGTTGGTTTCAGGGTGATGGAAGTTACTGCATTACTCACCGATGCAGTATAGTCTGCTATACCCGATTGGAACGAGGGGTTTAGCGTACCGCTGCTAATGACCAGGTTGCTGAGGTCGTTTTGCGATGAAAGCGCCCTGTTTATAATTACCTGGTAGGTGTGCGTAGTTATGCCATCCTGCGCTATTACTTTTACTTTCAGGAAATTATTCCCAACATTTAATACTATTGGCGCCGATGCCGCCCCGCTTGATGCAGGCACACCATCTATTGTCATTGTTGCTGTATTATCGGCAAGTACCGGCGTTAAACGCATAGCAGTTACATTATTGGTAACCAGGATGGTATAATCATATATAAACGAAGCAAAAGACGGACTGTAGGTACCCGAACTAACGCCTAAAGCATTTAAGAAAGCATTGTTTGATGGTGCTCTTGTTACGGTTACGATATACTGTTTGGTAGATATGCCATCCTGCGCGGTAACGTCCACTGTAATAGTATTTGCACCCACAACAAGCGCAATTGGCCCGGAAGCAGTGCTGTTGGCCACCGTTACCGAATTTACCTTTATTGCAGCATTTGGCTCGCTCACTGTAGGTGTTATGCTGATGGAATTGATTGCATTGCCTACCGAAGCAGTATACCCTGTAGTTAAGGATGCAAATGTTGGGGATAAGGTACCTGCGCTTAAACCGAGGTTACTGAGGGTAGCATCCGGAGACGGCGCACGTGTTACCGTTACCTTGTAGCTTTTTGTTGTATTATTATCCTGAGCGGTTACCAAAACGGTTATGGTATTTGCACCCACAATTAAGGGGATATTTGCAGATGCTGCACCGCTTGCCACGGTTATGCCATTAACCATGACGGTAGCGTTAGGCTCGTTTACACTGGGCGTAACAGCAATGCCCGTAACCGAGTTAACCACCGATGCTGAATACGTTATGGTTGCTGAAGAAAACGCCGGTGTAAGGGTGCCGTCGCTTAAAGCAAGGTTGGCAAGGGTAGCATCAGGCGATTGCGCACGGGTAACGGTTACGGTGTAAAGTTTTGGTGTACCATCCTCTGCCGTTACCAATACATTTATAGTGTTAGGCCCAACAACAAGAGGTAGGGCACCAGATGCTGTTCCGCTGGCCACCGTTACACCTTGTACTTGTACAGATGCAGTAGCATCGGCAACGGATGGCGTTAGGCTTATACTACTTACCGCGTTGCCTACAGCGGCCGTATAATTTGCATTCCCTGATGAAAACGCAGGGCTTAAGCTGCCCGAACTTAATACCAGGTTAGCCAGGTTGGCATTTGGCGATTGCGCCCTTGTAACAACTACCTTGTATTGTTTTGGTGTACCATCCTGTGCAATAACATCTACAAGTATGGTATTTGCGCCAACTACCAAAGTGATGTTTCCTGAAGCTGCCCCGCTTGCAACAGTTGCATTGTTTACTTTTACCGTAGCAGCAGCATCAGCAACGGTTGGCGTTAGCTTTATAGTGGTAACCACATTGGCTACCGATACCGTATAACCTACCGTGCCGGCTGCAAAAACCGGGCTTAGTGTTCCCGCGCTTAAAGTAAGGTTGGCCAAGTCGGCATTTGGCGATTGTGCCCTGGTTACCGTAACAGTGTACGTTTTTGTTGCGCCGCTTTGGGCAGTTACAACAGTTGTAATAATGTTTGGCCCAACAACCAGCGGAATAGCTGCCGATGCCGTGCCGCTTGCAACTGTTACGTTATTTACCTTTATAGTTGCTGCCGAATTGGCTGCAGTCGGCGTTAATTTAATGGTGCTTACCGCATTGCTAACCGAAGCGGTATAAGATATAGTGCCCGGTGCAAAAGCTGGTATAAGCGTGCCCGAACTTAAGGTAATGTTAGACAGGTTAGCATTGGTGGATGGTGCCCTGGTAACCGTTATAGTGTACATTTTTTGGGCTAGCCCATCCTCGGCAGTAATTACTACGTTAATGGCATTGCTGCCAACAGCTAAGTTTATAATGCCGGATTGTGCTCCGCTTGCCACAACTGTGCTGTTTACGGTGATAGTAGCATTTGCATCGCTGCTTGCAGCAGTAACCCTTATGCCGGTAGTGGCATTGGCTACAGCTACTGTGTAGGCAGGTGTTGCCTGGTTAAAGGCGGGTGTTAATGTGCCTGTATTTACCGCAAGCGACAGGAGGTTTGCATCGGTAGATGCAATAGCTGTAGCGCGTGTAATGGTTACTGTATAATCCTTAGGGCTGTTGTCTTCGGCTGTTACATGTATGGTAATTAAATTAGCACCAACGGCAAGCGGAATAGCGCCCGAAGCCGAGCCGCCGGCTACAGTATTGCCATTTACCGTAATAACTGCGTTCGCATCGGCATTGGTAGGCGTTACGGTAATACTGCTCACCGTGTTAGGTACCAGTTCGGTATAAGCGGTTGTGGCAGGATCAAACGCCGGCGATAAACTACCGGTGCTGAGCACAAGGTTGGAAAGATCGGCGTTGGACGATCGCGCACGGGTCACAGTTATATTATATGTTTTTGTAGCGCTGCCATCCTGCGCTGTAACTTTTACTGCGATAGCATTTACCCCTACAATTAATGCCAAGTTTGCGGATGCGCTACCGCTTGTCACTGTGGTATTATTTACTGTAACCGTTGCATTTGGTTCATTTACAAAAGGCGTAACATTTATGGCAGTTGTGGTATTGGCAACAGCAACCGCATATGATGTGGTACCCGAAGCGAATACCGGGTTTAACGCACCGGCGCTTAACGTTAAATCACTCAGGGTGGCATCGGCAGACGCTGCGCGTGTTACAGTTAACGTATAAGGAAGAGAGGCACCATCCTCTGCGGTAACCACAGTGGTAATAAGGTTAGTGCCTACATTTAATAGTATTGGGGCTGATGCTGCGCCGCTTGCAACAGCAACACTGTTTACCGTTACCGTAGCTGTAGCATCGCTCACCGTTGGGGTAAGCGTAATGCTGCCGGTAACATTGCCGACGGATGCAGTGTAAGCTGTAGTCTCGGTTGCAAAAGTTGGGCTTAAACTACCCGAACTAAGAACCAAATTGGCAAGACTGTTATTTGACGATGGTTGCCGGGTTACAGTAATGGTATAAGGCTTTGTAGTCCCGTTTTCGGCAGTTACCGTAATATTTATTGTATTATTCCCTACAACCAATGGTATTGCCTGCGATGCGCTGCCGCTCGCCACAGTTACGTTATTTACCGTAATACTTGCGTTAGCGTTGCTTTGAGTAGGCGTTATGGTAATGGAGTTGCTTGCATTTGGCACCGTAAGTGTATAAACACCATTAACACTGGTAAAACCAGGCGATAATGTCCCCGCGCTTACGGCTAAGCCCGAAAGTGTAGCATCAGCAGAGGCGGCCCGATTGATGTTTACCGTGTAGGGTACACTGCTGCCATCCTGCGCGGTAACTACCACAGGGATGCCGTTTGCCCCAACATTTAATGAAATAGCTGCCGACGGCGAACCGCTGGTAACCGCTATTCCGTTTACAGTAACGGTAGCATTGGCATCGTTTACCGTTGGCGTTACGGTTGTGGTAGCAACCGCGTTAGCAACGTTGACCGTATAAAATACGGTACCCGGCGCAAATGCAGGCGATAATGCACCAGCACTTGCAACGAGGCCCGCAAGGGTTGCATCTGTAGATGCCGACCGGGTTACAGTAACGGTATAGGTTGCTGTATTTATGCCGTCCTGCGCAGTAACCACAACATTGATGGTATTAGCGCCAAATGTTAGCGGTATTGGGGCAGAGGCAGTTCCGCTGGCCGTGGCGATGTTATTAACAGTTATAGTTTCTGTGGGGTCTCCGGCAGTTGGCGTCAGGGTAATTGTACTTGTGGTATTGGTAACTGTTGCTGTATATGCAGCGGTAGCCGGGTTAAAAGCCGGCATTAATGTACCCGCACTTAAAGTGATGTTGGCAAGGGTTGTAGTTACAGATGCCTGCCTGGTTATGGTTATAGTATATGGGTTGATCGTTGTACCATCTTCGGCAGTTATTTTTACCACCACGCTGTTCGATCCAATTACAAGCGGGACATTAGCCGCAGACCCGCTGGGAATTGTTACATTATTCACTTGTATTACAGCATTAGCATTATTGCTTGCGGGAGTAACGGTTATACTGCTTATACTATTAGTTACGGTAGCAGTATAATTACCTGTGCCGGTTGCAAATGCCGGCGACAATGTACCCGAACTTATGGCTAATGAAGAAAGCCCGGCATCGGCAGAGGCCGCCCGTACAAGGTCGATAGTATAAGTCTTTGTTGTTAAATCCTGAGCGGTAACTACGATGGTTATAGGATTAGAGCCCAACACAACCGGTATCGGGGCAGACGCCGTTCCGCTTGCCGTGGCAACGTTATTTACGGTTACGGTAGCAGTAGGGTCGGCAACGGTTGGTGTTACAGTAATGCTGGTTGTAGCGTTAACTACGTTTGCAGTGTAAGCCTGGTTGGCAGCGGTAAAAGCCGGCGATAATAACCCTTCGCTTAAAACTAAGTCGGCCAAGTTGGCATTTGCCGAAACTGCCCTCGTAACCGAAATAGTGTAGGTCCTGTTGCTAATGCCGTCTTCGGCCAGTACGGTAACACTTATATTATTAGCGCCTACATTTAACACAATAGGCTGAGAAGCTGCGCCGCTTGCTACTACTATATTGTTAACCTTTATTGTAGCATTGGTGCCTGCCGCCGTTGGTGTTAATGTGATACTGTTAGTAGTATTAGGAACGGAAGCCGAATAGGATGTGGAAGTGCCAACAAAAGAAGGGCTCAACACACCGGCACTTATCGTAAGGGCGGATAGATCGGCATTTGAAGAAACTGCCCGTGTCACCGTTACGTTATAGGTTTTAGTGGTGCTGCCATCCTCGGCCATTACCGTAACCGGAATTAAATTGCTGCCTGCATTAAGCGCGATTGGCTGGGAAGCAGCCCCGCTTACAACGGCCACATTGTTTACCTTAATGGTAGCTGCTGCATCGGTAGTTACCGGCGTTAATTTTATATTGGTTATAGTATTAGGAACGGCAATTGCGTAGGCGGTTGTATTGGCGGCAAAGACAGGCGCTAACGTGCCAGTGCTCGGCGTAAGGGCATCAAGGGTAGCGATGGTTGAGGGCGCTCTTGTTACTGTAAGCTTATAAGTTTTGATGGTTGTGCCATTCTCGGCAGTTACCACAACTTTAATAACATTTACCCCAACATTCAGTGGAATAGCACCGGATGCTGATCCACTGGGTACATCAACACCGTTAACTTGTACCGTGGCATTTACATTTGCGGCTGTTGGTGATATAGTAATACCTGTAGTTGCGTTACTTACACTGGTTGTATAATTTAAAGTGCCGGATGCAAAAGCCGGGCTTAAGGTGCCTGCATTGGTTACAAATGCAGAAAGGTTGGCATTTGTTGATGGTGCTGTACGTGTGATGTTAATATCGTATTGTTTTGTGGCGGTGCCATCTGAAGAAGTAACCACTATTGCAACAGCATTAACGCCAAAAACAAGCGGAATAGGAGTCGATGGCGATCCGCTTACTACAGCTACGTTGTTAATTTTTATGGTCGCACCAGCATTGGTACTCGTTGGTGTAATAATAATACTGCTTTGGCCTACAGTGGCCCTGTAGGTAACGGTAGACTTTTTAAAGCTAGGGGTTAAAGTACCCGAGCTTAACGTTAATGCGCTTAAGGTAGCATCCGGCGTTGGTGCCGATACTGCAATGTCCAATTTAAATTCCGAGCTACCACCCAAGTTGTATGCTGTAATGGTAAAAGTCTTATTATTGCTTTTTGCAGTGGGTGTTCCGCTTATAGTACCCGTTTTAGAATCAAAAATAAGCCCGGCGGGCAACGAGAGCGGAAAAATGGAAAATCCGGTTGCCTCAATCTTGCGTACAACGTTATTACCCCAATCGGATACGTATAAGTGGCCGTCGGCATCGGCTGCAACGCCTTGAGGATAGTTAAAAGTGGCTAACCGGCCAATGCCATCTACATAGGAATAAAAACCACTACCAGCAATGGTTGTAACATCGCCGGCAGGGCTTATCTTACGAATTTTGCTATTAGCTGCATCTGCAACATAGATATTATCAATTTGATCTGTGGTTATTGATGTAGGGGTTTCAAATGTTGCCGCTGTACCATTTCCATTAACCGAGCCTATTGCCCCGCTGCCCGCAAATGTGGTTACCAGGCCAGCGGGCGTTATTTTACGGATAACATTGTTAGCCTTATCAGCTACAAATATGTTTCCGCTCGCATCAGTAGTTACGCTTGCTGGGTTCCTGAACTTTGCCGCGGCGCCCGCACCATTCACAAAACCCTGCGCGGTAGTGCCGGCAAGGGTGCTAACAATATTTGCCGGCGAAATTTTACGGATAAGGTTGTTGTCGAGGTCGGCCACATAGGTATTGCCAAATGCATCTGTGGTTACACCGTAAGGGGTGGCAAACCTCGCAGCAGTATCAACCCCGTCGTTATATGCATAGTCGCCGCTATGCCCCGCCAGCGTGCTTGCTACACCTGCCGGGCTAATTACACGTATCTTGTTATCGCCGGCATCTGCAGCATAAATATTGCCTTGGGCATCGGCACCCATCCCGGTAACATTAACAAAACCAGCAGGTGCACCGGCGAATAACGAAACCGACCCCGACGGGGTTATTTTACGTATCTGCTTTGTATCATCTGAAACATATACATTGCCATCAGGGTCGGTAGTGATACCTGTTGGCCCCGAAAATCCCGTAGCAAAAGTAGTAACCTGACCATACGAATTTGCAGGCACGGCACCGCCGCTTAACATTGGCGATAATGGCGTGATGGGTACATTTATCAGATAAGTGTTTGGGCTGGTATAAGCTATTACAGGCGGAGCAACTGCGGGCCTTGCCCTAACAATTGATACGGTATAGTTAACCGTAGTAGTATCGCTTTCCGCAATAACCTGAAGGGTGATGGTGGTATTGCCAACACTTAACGGTATGACACCCGACGAAGTGCCGCTTGTATGGGCGTTGCCGTTTAGTTTTAATTTAGCGTTCGGGTCGCTTAACGTTGGCGTAACGGATATACTACTTGTACTATTAGGTACGTTAATAACATACCGTTTTGTTGTTGGCACAAAGGCGGGGTTTAAAGTACCTGTACTTGTGGTTAAAGCACTAAGCAAAGCGTCGTTGGATGCTACACGTACCGTGATATCTAATGGCGTGGTAACTCCTCCGTCATCATTATAGGCGCTTATTTTATATATCGCAGAAGCGCTGATATCTGTGGGCGTACCTGTAATAATGCCCGTAGTAGGATCAAAACTAAGCCCGGCCGGGAGTGGCTGATCTATATAATAGCCTTTGGTTAATATTTTACGTATGCTATGCGAACCGTTCTCAGAGACGTATAAATTGCCATTTGCATCTATCGTTACCCCTATCGGAAAATGGAACACGGCATCTGTGCCAACACCGTCTATCCGGGCAAAATTACCCAAATTGCCGGCAAAGGTGGTTACGTCGCCAGTGGGGGTAACTTTACGTATCAGGCTGTTATAAGAATCTGTTACATATACGTTTCCGTTTGCATCCACCGCTACATCCCCTGGTTTATCAAACCTTGCCGCACTGCCATTGCCATTTGCGAAGCCGGCGGTGCCGTCGCCAGCCATGGTGGTAACCACACCGCCCGGGGTTATTTTACGGATAGCGCTGTTACCAAAATCGGCCACGTAAACATTGCCTGCTGCATCGCAAGTTACACCATACGGGGTCCGGAACTTTGCACCAGTAAAGGTACCATCCTGCAGCCCACCTGCACCGCTGCCGGCCAATACACTTACTACGCCCGTAGTGTTTATTTTACGTATTTGGTGATTGCCATAATCAGCTACATACACATTACCTGCGGCATCTACAGCTACATCCTGTGGGTTTTTAAAGCTTGCTATATCCGCCGGCCCGTTGTTGAAACCCAGGTTACCACTGCCTGCATAAATAGTGACAACCCCTGCCGGAGTAGCTTTTTTGATAACCTGGTTACCCGTATCAGCTATGTAAACATTGCCGGCTGCATCTACTGCCACTCCGCCCGGGTTAGATAAACCAGTTACAAACGTAGTAACCAGTCCCGCCGGCGTTATTTTACGTATAGCATTATTGCCATAATCAACCACGTACACATTACCGGCAGCATCATTTGCAATAGCGAATGGTGTTTTGAAACGTGCGGCAGTACCGGTAGCATCAACAAAGCCGGCAACGCCATTGCCGGCAAAAGTTGTAACCTTACTATACACCGTGGCGGGTACCGCCCCGCCGTTTTGAGTAGGTACAAGGGGCACAATTGATTTATTGACAACGTAAACCTGCGGGCTGGGGTACGAAATATCGGGTGCCTGTGCAAAACCTGCAACAGCAAATAACAACAGAAGTAGTGGAAGTAAAAATTTCTTCATTTTATCAATCAATCGATTGGATAGCCACACTATTTTAACATCTCGAAGCAATTTACAATTGCTTTGAAACCAAATTGTGCCGGTATTCGCTTCAAAATACTATTAATCTACCCGAAAAATATCAATTAAAATAGGATTGCAACGGCCGCGAAACATTACGCATACCGATAATGGAACTTATACTGCTATAGTAAGAGGGAGGCCTAACGTACATCAGTAAGGAAATTTTAATTCAAATTAATCAGGGTGTTTAACTTCAAATATAATATTTTTCTCACACTTGCAATATACCCTTATTTATATAAGGGTTAATAAACTAATAATGAGAAATTTATACCGGAAAAATACAACTATTATTTCTATTATCAAAACCATAGCCGCAAGCAAACTCTAAATGCTTCATTGTCAATATTATACTTTTAGCAATCAACAGCTGTAATTTTAGCAATAAAACCACAGGCTCTGTATAATTTATCACAGAGCTGCCCCGTTATGGGGCGGCTTTTTTTGAGATGAATCTTTATTTACAAACCGACAAGCTCGATTACCTTGAAGATCACTACGTTATGCGCTTCACTATTAATCTCTCCAAAAACTAAAAAACCGCTACGGTTGTTCCGGAGCGGTTTGGGTCAATTTAAAATGCCTTGCTTTTTTCTCTTTAAGATGATTAATAATGCTGCGGAAAATGTATTCTTTCCAACTTGCCATTTGCGTTAATGGCGTACTCGGCGTCGTGTGTGTCGGTGTTTACTTTTAATGCAGATGCAGGTTTGCGTTTAGCTTTACGGGGCATTAACGGTATTACTATTAGTGCTAATAATAATACCACCCCTAAAAATTCAATTAACATGTCGGTTTTTATTTAATATTCAAATCATTCGTACTTGCATATCCAAAAGAGTGCCGAAAAATACCACGCCATAAAAAAACTATGTTTAAACAATTTAAACGCTGTTTTTTATTTTGCGGATATCATTTTGCACCACTATACCCTTCCCAAAACGGGACGGTTTATTTTCAAATTGAACTGTTTAACAAGCTGTTAGGTTTATTTTTGAGGGAATTGGTTAGCTTGTTCCTGTTGTTCAAATTACTATGCATACATACGATTTATTTTATAATAAGTTGTATTTATTATAAAATAAACAGCGTAAAGTGCATGCCAATAGGGCAAACCCATCTATTTGGGTTTAAATATAAACAGCCGGTCGTGGGTTACAGCCGGGCTGTTTTGGCTGGCCTGGATATGCGTATTTTTTTACAGTAAGCACCTTTGGCTTACCCTAATACCATTTGTTGATGTATTTACCCCTAATATACGCAAACGATTTGGCATTTCCATGTCAGAAAAAACTGTTAAACAATGTGTTACTGTAACGTAACGCAAAGGAGAAAACACCCTTGCGGATGCCGGTTAATGGGTTTGTGCCAATGAATGAAGCAGCCTAAGCCCTACCTTGCATCCATCGCCTTTATTTGGCTTTTATATGCCGGCGGGAGGATAGCCCCCTTCAATAAACCATCGAGCTTTAACAGGCGCGTGAACTTATAAAGGTAAATAACCGGCATCACGTAAGATACGGATTCTACTGGCAGTAAGCGCTTTGCCTCATCTGGCACTATCAACAATTGCACTTGTTTAAGTAGTTGGTACCGAACTGTGCCCAGGTGTTTTTTGTATTGTTTGAACAGGTCGATAGTAAAATCGCTACGGAGCAAGTCGGCTTCGAGGTGGTGCTTGCGCGAGATGAGCCATTCTTTGTAATTGTACGGCATATCCTTTAAGCCCATGCGCAAACCCACGCGGTAAAACACTTCAAACACACCCTCCTTTTCTTCGTCAGACAGCTGGCGTTCAAGTAGTTCGAAGGATCTGATGGAGTAATCTATCAGCATAAAAAGTACGTCGCGGTAAGCCCAATCGGGTATTTGCGCACCGCGGGCTTGCTCTACCCCATGGTGTATGGCGTTTATCCGGTCGATAGCGGCGAGGGCAATGTCGTATTCAGAGAAGATGATCATTCGCGCGTAGGCAACGGTAGAAAACAGCCTGCCCAGCGGGTCGGCGGGGAGCTTACCGGTAAAGTACAGCCAGTCAACTGCCTTATTAACAGCAAATTCCGCCGCAGACCCGGCAAAAATAAAGAGGATATTATCTGCCTTGCCCCATATCTCGCGCACTATCGAACCCTCTTCTACAAAGTATTTCAGGCCTGGTTTATCCATTGCGTACTTCCACCTTTCCCTGCCTCAACCCACTCATCCACAGCTCTATAAGCAATACTAATGCCATGCCCAGCGTGTAGGCCAGCATATCTTCCCACCTAAAGGTAGTCCCTAATAAATTACGCGCTATTGCCGAATTTTCCCAGCCCAGTTTGTTGATGAGGTGGTAATATTGCGTGATCTCTACAACGTACGAGAAAACGAGCACACCGATCACCGTAATCCACAACCGGCTTTTAATGAACGCTTTAACAGTACAATAAACCAATATTACCACCAAAAAATCGCCTCCATAAGGGCGGATAAAGCTATCGTGCACAAAATCGGCTATCAGCACTTCTATATTAAATAACAGCACCGCCAGCCCGAAATAATATTTATTAAACCTGTACATTTTACAGCCCCCTTTGGTTAAAGCGTTCTAATTTCTTAATGCTTATATAACTGATATACAGCGGCATAATGCCAAAAATACCGAAAGAGCAATCTACCAAAGTCCAGAAGAAAGGGATGTGGCGGATAGGGCCCATAATGAAGGCGAGCGGTATTATCGCGGCGCAGGCAATCATACCAAACTCTATTACCCAGATGTTTTTTATCGGGTCGCGCAGTGGCCCGATGAACAGTACCGCCAGCATAATATGGGCAAAAGCAAGCCAATCGGTACCGTAGCTGAGGAAGGGATAGGCATCATTGCAATACTTAACTGCTTGGTATACAGTATTTATCCACTTGTACATATAATCGGGTGCGGCACCGCTAAGGTTTGCCAGCAGGTGCAGTTCGGTCTCCAGCGGGAAGGCGGTTATGCCGCTTACAAAGAGGCCGATGATCATTATCCGCATGCAGGTTTTTATCCGTTTCATGGTGTGGTTGTAGTTGATGGTGCGGGCCAGTTTGATAGGGTTTTGGTTGTTTTCGATATGCCGGTTGAGGTATATAGCGGCGTTGCTAAGTTGCGTGTTTTGGATGGTTTTCATAATTTTTACCGTAAAATTTCTGTGTTTTTCTTTGATTTTCTTTGATTTTCTGTGGTTACCGGATCTTCCCGTTAGAAATATTTTGGGTGCGGATTTCCTCAATTTTTTCTGTCAGTTTTTGGGGCGAGGAGGCATTGACATTTACCAGGTAAAACTGCCCCTCGCTTTTGGCAGCCGCCCATCGCCAGGCAAACTGGTTTACGGTTTTCAACCGGCCGTTATCAAACCACCAGGCGGCGTAGATCCGGTCGGTGTTTTTTACGAGGGTGGCGGTATACACATCGTGCCCTCCCAGGTTTTCTTTTCGTATGCTTTTGAAGGCATAGCCGCTGCCTACCCAGCAGATCATCGGGTCGTGCTCGGGGGCATAAAAGGCGGTTGGCTTCAGGTAAATGAGCGCATCCCTATTTTCAAATTTCAGGATGCCCCCATCCAAAGCTTTTTTGCTATAGCCCGGCAGCTGTATGTTGTTGTTTGTGCTAACCAGGCTATCCGCCTTTACCAAATTAGCGGCTACAAAAAGCATCGCCCCAAATAATGCAAAGTGCAGGTATGGGTAACGTATGCAAATGGGCAGTGCCGGTTCCGTACCAACTTTGCCCGGCTTGCTAAAACGTGCAACCAGGGGCCTTATGCCCAGCAGCAGGGGCAGCAGCACGTAAATACACAGGCAGGCTATACCGGCAGCATCGTGCAGGAAAGTGCCGGGCATTATTTTAAACATCACCAGCAGCAGTATCCTAAAGAAATTGCAAACAATGTTAAGCCCAACGGTAAGCGCGCAAAGCAGGGCCAACCATTTAAAGCCAAGCGTTTTGCCGCTTTGCTTTTGGTAAAACGTAAGCACAAACAGGCAAACCAATACCGACATCACCAGCATATTCAAACCTGCGCAGGCAGGGTCTACCGAGAACTCGTAATTGCCCAGGTTTATTTGGTTGCCTGCTGCACTGGCGGTAATGCCGCCGGCGCTTAGCATACCCGCCACTTTTTCGCTCAGCCAAAGCCTTACCGGGAACTCGCCCAGCCGGGTAAAGTGGCCAAACACGGGGGAGATCAGCAACAGTAAAAACAACAGGCTATCGTTGAGCTTGCCGAGGCTGTTTTCTATCAGCAATAACACCGCAAAAAGCATCGCTACAAAAAACAGGGTGTTTACAGGAAGCAGCACCGCCAGCCCTGCGGACAGTAAGGCCGGCAACAGGTAACGCAGGCTGTAGCGTGCCCTGTCCACCTTGCACAAGTATGGTATCAGCAACAGCCCCATCACCAAATTGGCATCCCATAAAAAATACCCGGGGATAAACCATACAGCCATCGCCAGGTACAATAGGCCAAGCAGGGCTGCCGGTGGTATTTTGATGGTGTTTTTGAGTTGGATGGTTAGCATTTTGTTGTTTGTGTTGTTGTTGTTGTTGTTATTCCCTCCCTCGGGAGGGGTGCGGCTGGCTTACGTGGTGGCAGGGAGGGGTTTAGCCATTTTGCAACCTTATGCATAGCTTAAGAAACCCCTACCTCCCCCTTCCCCAGGGAAGGAATCGCACAAGGCCGCGCTTTTTAGCTGCCTCGCTTCATCGCCCCCTACAATTCCACCACTCCCCGCCTCCTCTTATAAATAAACGTACCCACTATACTTGCCGCCAGGATGATCAGCATCCACTCCTGTGGTTCGGGTACCGAGCCGCTCGATTTCATGGAGGCATTTTTAAGGCTGTCTTTATTTTCGTCGATGCCAAAGCGTTCGTAATCTTTGGCGGTTTCCAGTACGATCATACTGGATACCGGCGAAACAATATACCCCTGCTCTGCTTCGGCAATTGTTTGGGGCTGCACATAGTTGTGGTTAAAGTAGTCTGCCCCAACCTTTTTCATAATATCGTTATAGGCAAACAGGCGCAACAGGTGGTCGGGCGCATCCAATGCTTTCAGTCCCGGCGCTTTTTGTATCATCAGCCCGGCGTTGTCTATCACCACGGTACTGTCGTTCTCCTGTGTGCGGGTAAACTGGTGCTTATCCAACATGGCATCCAATTGCTGTTGTGTACCCTCGGCATAGTTAAATACCCGCAGCTCCTTCAAAGCCTTTAAATAGGGGCTTAATTGTGTACCGATGTTGTACAGGCGGATGTGTTTGGGCGTTTTTAAGTAGCCCGTCAGTTCCTTAGCAAAACCGCTTCCGTCCAGGTCCGTAAGGTTGGGGGATGCATCGCTGCCCTGGCTAATAAGCAGGGCACTTTCGGGCGCTTTTATCTCGTTCAGCGGGAATAGGCTGAAATTTTGGCTGCCCAGTGTTTCGAACAAGTTGTTGATGTTATCATCGGTCACCCTGACCAACTTATTATAATACACATAAACCGGCACGCCCTTCACCTCGTCGTAAACAGCTTTAAATTGCTCATCCGTCCAGCTCTTGTTCACATCCAAATAAACCGCTGCCGGCATAAAGCTTTCGTACTGCTGCCGGTACTCGTTTACGGTATAGGTAGTATCGCCAAAAGCAAAAGCCGTTTTTGCAAGCGGCGGCGCATCGCAGCTGAGTTCCCAGCCGGGCTGGTAATTCCTGTCGGCAGTATAGGTATCGCCCGTTTGTTTAAAAATGGCGGGCACGGTTAGGTTGGCCGGTTTACGGCTAAAGTTTAGCTGCAAAGTTTCCAGTGCCGATGTGGCGTAAGGCCCATCAAAAGAGGCGTTCTCGTAAACCAGCCTTTTGCCATCAAGCCGCAGCGGACTGGTAATCCCTATCCTGAACTTGCGGTTCTCTTCGGTGCTGCAGGGGAATACGCGCACGGTGATGGTGTTGCCCTCCTGCCAGTGTACAACAGATGGGTCGTGCCGCTCTACCCCAACAATAGTTTTATAGGCCGAATCTGCCTTGGCTTTGGTCGTCAGCCTTGATTTTTCCTCCTTACCCCCTATCCATAACGATAACGAGCTTACTACCGATCCCTCGGGCAGGTGAAAGGTATAAATGGCTTCCTGGTTGCTCCAGCTCCGTTGCGCATTGTTGCGGATGGTGAGCGTTTTTTCGGTATAGGCCATACGGTACTCCGGGAACAGCTTTACGTTGCTGATCACGCTGATGGTTTGCAGGTTTTCGCCGCTCCACAACCGGTCCTGCGCCTGGTGGCGACTGTTGTAAATGGCTTTCAGGATGTTGATGCGTTCACCCTCGTCCAGGTTGGGGCGTTCGAACAACAGCGTGGCCAATACCACCATCGGGTCGTGCTGCTTGCGCTCATCAAAAGATTTGCTGGGCATTCCCCCGAAAAAGAAATTGCCATTTGGCGATACCTCGTGGTACACCAGCCCCGTCTTTAATATCCGCTCGGCCACCGGCGACCTGCCTATCTCCCGGCTAACCGCAATCCAGTTCGGCAGTTTGCCTTCGTTTAGCGTGTTTTGGTTAATAATGAGGTTTATCTTTTGGTTTTGGCTGTGCCAGGTAAACAGGAAAATGCCCGCTGCAATAAGCGGCAGCACAAAACCGGCAGCGGCGGTGTACAATACGCCCCTATCCGCGCGTGCTGCCTTACGGATGATTACCACCGTAATAATGGCCATAAACAGCGGCACATAGGTGTGTAATGATATGCCCAGGGCCACAATACCAATAACACTGAGGATGTACAGCGGCAGCAGGTAAAAAGCATAGTACACGAACAGCAGCAGCGCCCCGCCCAACAAAAAGAAGGCAAAGTATTTGGGTACGCCGCCCATTATATGGTGGCGCATGGCCAGCAGCAGGGCTACAGACGATGCCACCACCCAAATACAAAGCCAGTCGGCACTGTTATCAAACACGTTCATTTCGCGGTTGAGGGCAAAAGCGCTGATAAACCAAAGCACCAGCAGCACGGCGGTATGCTCGGCCTTACCGCGCGAGTAGCGCCAGCCATGGTTGTGTATGGTAGCCACAAATACCCAAACCGCAAAGCCAACGGAGATAAGGTAGTTGATCACAAACGCGTTCGATTGGTTGTAATAGCCCGTTAGCATAAATACAACGCCCGAAAAAATGATAAGCCCCAACCCTGCTGTGGTAAGCCTGTCTTCGTTTAAATAATTGCTGATGTAATTCATTTTTTTGTTTGTTAAAAGTACTTTGAAATTCAAAGTTTTTGGGTAAAAAAAATATTTTTGTACGTATCCATCACCCCTTTATAACCCCGTCATTGCGAGGTACGAAGCAATCTCTACGCTGGCAGAGCCGCTCTGCAAACTCGCCCTGCTAACCGGGAGATTGCTTCGTCCCTCGCAATGAGGTGGTGGAGAGCAGAGCCGCTCTGCATTAGCCACCACGCAATGACGTTGTGGAGAGCAGAGCCGCTCTGCAAACCCGCCCTGCTAACCGGGAGATTGCTTCGTACCTCGCAATGACGTGGTAGAGAGCTTATTCCACTTTGCAATTCAAAGTAGCCATTCAAAAAAATTACTACTTCTGCTGCTTTATCAAATTTTCCAGTTCCTGCAGGTGGCGTTTAAAGGCCTGTATGCCCAGTGCCGATGCCGTGTAGCGCGTATTGGGCTTGCGGCCCAAAAAAGATTTGTTCACGGTAATGTACTCCTCCTTCTCCAGCGCCTTCAGGTGCGATGCCAGGTTGCCGTCGGTAACGTCCAGCAGTTCCTTCAGCGAATTAAAATCGTAGCTCTCGTTAGCTACCAGCACACTCATTATCTGCAGGCGTATCCGGTTTTCAAAAGCTTTATCAAAATTGGTTAAATCAACTTTCACCTGTCGTATTTAAAGTGCATAATAGTACCGTACAAAATGTGCAGTATACCAAAGCCAAAGGCCCAAAAATATAACCCGTACCCCGGGAAATAAGCAGCCAGCAGGCCCAACATAATATCAAAAATGCCCAGCCATTTTACGTCGCCAAAGGTATATTTACTTGCGGCAACTAAGGCTAAGCCGTAAAAAATTAATGTACAGGGGGCAATTATTACGTAATAACCGCGCTCCAGCATTATCAGGCTAAAAATACCGCCAGTTGCCAGGGGCAGCGCACCGTTCAACAACAACGATTTGCTGCTTTGGTTCCAAATGCTTTGCCCTTTTTTATTGGCCTTGCGCACGGTGAGCAATACACCTGTAGCTACCGAAAATATAAGCACCGCAGCGGCAAGCAAAAACAGCTGCCCTTCTATCACCTCATCGTACCCTACCGCAGTGGCCGACCTATCGCCGGTGTACAGCAAATTATAAGCCGCCCATGCGCCGCCCAGCGCGTATATACCGGCCATAACGCCTGATAGCCCGCTTAGCGAAATAAACCGGGTGCTCCGCTCCATTATGTTGCGGATGGAACTGATCTCAGCTATTAAATCCTTGTCTTCCATGTAAAGTACTTTGTTATTCAAAGTAACGAAATGAAAAGTTTACCTGCAAGGGATTTTGAAAATATTTTTTGGGGAGGGGGATTGGGGGGGAAGTACCCCGCCGTCCTGCCGAATTTATTTCGGTACCCCATCATACAAGTTTCAGCATGCAAAGCGGCTAAGCATTTCGCCTATGCAAAGCTGCACAGCATAATGGCTACTTTTATGATGGGGTGTTGAAACAAGGTTCAACATGACGTATTTTTTTTGGCATTTCACGCCCTTGTTGGGTGTTGTCACCAACAAGCCCTCGATGTAGTTAGATACGGTATAACTCAAACTCATTTTTGACCTATGTCGCTCAGTGGGGTGGCATCGCGTATTGAACAAGTATTCCCGATCTTCTTACCGATGGTTGCCACGCTATCGCTCGCAAGGACGACATGGTGGATGGTTGGTAAAAAAGTCCTTGAATTTACCCCTACGCCACATGCAAAGCCGGTTTCAGCAGGGAATGTATATCGGTTTCCAGGATATCGCTTAGCTCAATAAACCGCGATACCGTTACCGCCGTAGCGCCCAACTCCAGTTTGCTATAAGCATTTTGCGACATATGCAATTTATACGCCACGTATTCCTGCGTGTAATTAAGCTCTAAACGCCTCTGCCTGATGGCCATGGCAAGTACCTTTGAATTGAACATTTGTTTGGCTTTTAGTTAAACACTTAATATTTGGTAAGCTTTGTTTTTAGTAGATACGGCAATTGCGTGCCCGCGGTTTTTTGCGTTGAACTTTTGGCGGTCTTTAGAGGGTATCCCGCGCTTAAGGGGGAATTGAGTGGATGCTTTTGTTCGGGAGGGATTTCACGCAAAGGCGCGAAGCCTTTTTGTCTGAACTCGAATTTAAGGACTTTTAAAGAATGGGCAGAATCACTTGAGTTTAATTCTAAAAATTCGTTTAATTTCTTAAAATTCGAGTTCAGATAAATTTTGAAAAGCAATTGCAGTGGTGCGTGGGTTAGGTTCTGCCCCGTTTTCCCTCCAAGCCGCTGGTAGAAGCGGGCTTTCCGTACACCCGGGTTTAGTTAACGCAGGTTTGTGTTAATTCCGGCCGGCTGGCATCAAGCTTCGGGGGCCGCGGGCTCATCCGCCGCCACTACCTTCTTCTTCCTTACATACCGCCGCTTCGGTTTAGGCGCAGGCGGCGGTGGCAGTATAAAGTACAAAACAAGCCCTGCTAACATACCGGCAACTAAGCCGCCTATGTGCGCTGCGTTATCGGCGTTTCCAAAAATACCCAACAATAAATTAAACCCTATAAATACAAGGTTTAATATAAGGATGCCCCGGTTGGCCTTTAAGTCGGCCCGGTTAATGAGCAGCAATACTATTGATACACCATAAAGGCCAAAAATAGCGCCCGATGCACCTACGCCCGGCGATGCGGGGTGCCACCAAATGCTGGCCAGGCTGGCCATAACGCCGCATACTACATAAACTATAGCAAAGCGCAGCTTGCCAATTTTTGGCTCTACAAACAGGGCAGCAAAAAACAGCCCGTACATATTGCCCAGCAGATGCATTAACCCGCCGTGCAAAAATATGGCTGTAAACAAGCGCCACCATTGCCCGTCCAATACGGCAGGCCGGTAATTGGCTCCCCAGTTAAGCAATTCATCGCCCGGGAACGAAATAAACCCAAGCCCCGCAAACACCATGATAATGAACACCAGCACATTTAGCCCGGCTATAATGAGCGTAATAAACAAGCTGTTTTTTGGCGAGGCCATTTCCAAAAGTGATTTGGTGAATGATGGCTGTTTATTTAGCGAGGGGTTGAGGAACAGCGCGTATTCCTTTTTATCTATTTTGGGGATGATAACCATCAGCAAAAAAATAACCGCGCCAATACCATACGATTTAAATATCCAGCCAAGCTTGCCTCCATTACGCGCCTCAAAGGGTTCGTCAACAGCTTCAAAAATAATAGCACCGCTTAAGTTCGGGTATCGTTTATTTAACGCTTTGGTAAAACCTTTATGCTTATCATTATTGCCCAGCCTATCCAAATAAACAAAATCATCAAGCCTCTTTACCGAAAATTCCCGCCCGGATTCCAACGCAAACTGCCTAAACTCTTCTTCCTTTCTCTCATTGCTTAAACTGCTGCCAATTTGCTTATGAAACTCTACGCCCAGCCAGGTTTTAGGCAAGGGCGGCACAACAAAATTTGCCAGGCCTGCCCCATCGGGCTTTGTGGTAATAATAAGTGCTCCTTCCTTTGCCCGTTGCCCGTATATGGCTACGGCACTATCCGGCATAAAAACTTTTACATCGCTTACATCAGCCGGGTTTACCGAACGTAGATTCTGGTTATCGCCCAGTGGGGTTCCATTAACTATGATCAGTGCTTTTTTGCCTTTAAGCAGCATTACCTTTTTCATAAACGGGTACGGATCGGCAGGGATCGTATCCATTATAGCGCAGGCAACGTCGATGTACATATCCAGGTGCTCGTTGTTTTTGCCGGTTGTTTCAAACCTGTTGTAAACGGCCATTCTGTTGGTATCAACAAAATGATGCTGTAGTTTGTAGTATTTAGTTAGTTTTTCGGTGTTAATTGCACCTGGTATTTTCAAAACGGTTAGCTTACCGGTAGCTGTTACCAAAAACATTTGGGAGATAATAGTTGGTAAGATGATAGCTATGGCCGATACAAAATAATAAAGCCCTGGCAGGTCGGATTTTTTTGTTTTTAAAGCAAGTATTTTAAGGCGTGGCCGCAAAACAATTAATACCGGGATCCATCCCGATGCTAACGGCAGCCAAATATTCACAACTTCTTCGTTGAGGGATAACATGTTGAACCGGATGATGAGCAGCCAGTTTAAAAACGAATACCCTGCTATAAAAGCTACGCCAATTAAGATGAACGGCAAATAAATAGCCTTAAGTTTTATGATGATATTATCCATTTAGTATTATTGTAATTACACCGATTACTGTTGATTGCACCGATTTAGTTTTTGCGATTGCACCGATCCATTTCGGCACTGCAAACTGCCCGCCGCAAACTGCCAACTGCTACCCTCTCTTCCCTACTTCCTTCGTCATTTTAAACGTCATGGCAGCAAGCGCGGTTAGCACAGCCACAATTACTGCCCATAGCGCCCAGGTTGGGAAGCTTTTGGTGGCGGTTTGGAGCGTACCTGATGAGTATTTAGGATTGTTTTTTACCTCCTCCGGTTCCAACACACTTATAAAACCATCGCCCCTTACGCTGTCAGCAAAAAAGTGAAGGTCGTAATTGGGGGTGGTGGCAGTACTGTCGCCAAATAACAAACGGTATTCTTTACTGGTATTTAAATATGCAATCACTGATTGGTGTAACTGCCAAGCCTTTACTGACGATACTACCAGGGGCGGGTTATCTTCGTTATCAATTTCCGCTTCAAGCTTTTTGGTTTTGGCAGAGAAAAACATATTGGGATCATCTGACGACCCAACGTAACCGCTCATCAGCAAGTTCCTTTGCCGCCCTTTGATTTCGTAAATCCGGATACTCCGCTTATAGTATCTCGTGCCGGTAAACAACAGCACCAGGTCGTCTACCCGGTGGTTATCATCAAAATTTATAAATATACGGCTCGTTTTACCGCTATCTTTTTGGGTGAATTTTATATTCTCCAACTGCCAGTAATCGGGTTTTTCCTCCATCGGTGCCCTGTAAATACCTGCTGCCAGTATGGCTACCGGGTCGTGCGGGCCATTATCCACCTTCAGTCTGAAATAACGGTAGTTGCTGGATGGAAAGGTTATCAATTGCTCGAAACTGCCCTTTGCACCATCATTATCGCCGGTTTTTTGCAAAACTATGCCCTCTTTAATGGCATACCAATTTTTAAGGTCGTCGCTTCCGCTTAAATCTGCCTTGCGGCCAACAGCTGTATTACGCAACACCAATGCAAATTGGCTAATACCGGTATATCCCGATGGCGTTTCTACAGTAAAAGTTGTTACCGTATCTGCACCTGCGCCGCCAGCTAATTGTTTAAAGTTTACAAAGTTTGGCTTACTGGCATTATTTGGTATTTTATCACCGAACATATAGGGTATCGCACGGCCTGCAGTATCGGCAATCCGGATATCTGACAAGTCGCTATTTGCTTTGGCGGTTATTGCGGGTGGCAACTTTATAATATACATATCATCCCGGTGCGCTTTGGGTAATTGGGCCATGTATTTTGCCTTCTGCGCGAATGCAACGCTACTTACGCCCATCAGCGCCAACATCAATAAAAGCTTATTCCTCAATCTTCTTGGCCTCATCTTCTACCAGTATTTTTTTAACTTTTTGATACATAAACGATACCACCAGCAATATCACCCCCAAACAAAAGAAGGCCGCTATTTTACCCGCCGGCGGTATATCTTTTATATCGAACATAAACAGTTTCCCCAGTGTAACAGCAAACAGCGTAAGCGAGATAATACGCAGGATACGCGCCTTGTTGCGCATGCCTAATATCATCAGCGCGAAAGAGCTTAAGCCCCACAGTATGGGCAGCCCTACTTTAATGTATACGGTCTCAATCTTGTCGATAGTGGTGCCATGCCCAAAGAACAGCATAGTGCTGGCCAGGCAAAGCTCGGCACTCAGGAACAGCACTATTGCTGCGGATAAAACCCATGCGGTAGCTGCGCGTAACTCCTCTTGTAATTCGGTACGGGCAATTTTTATCAGCTGGTAAAACAGCAGTGCCACAATTGCCGCTGCTGCCCAATGCGCCGCAAAATGGCCGACATCGGGTTTTTTAGTATCCAACATACTGTATTCCAGCGTAAACAGCGATGGCAGGCTGAGGAGGTAAACCACAATGGCCAGCACAACAAGCCCCGCCCCTGCGCGCCAGTTTAGCGCAATACCGCTTAGGCGTTTGCCCAGCATGTAAAACAGATAAACAAAGGCCGGCACGTAAAGCGTGAGGTACAGGACATTCAAATCGGTACCCGGGTAGCGGGTGGTAAACTGGTGGTTTATCTCCAGCAGGCCGCTGGCAAACAGCAGGATAAAAGCCATGCTGCGGTATAGCATATTGGGTATATCCACGCCGTACAGCCTGGGCGACTCGTCGCGTTTTACCTGCAGGTACAGCAGGTAGCTGCTGATGGCCGCTATTAGTGTGGTAATAAAACCTTTATTGGCGATGATGGGCGATATCACCGGGTGCGGTATCAATGTATAATATGATGTTGCCGAATGATATACATAGTATATATCTATCCAGTCCATAACCAGGCTGATGAGCATCAGCCCCCATACCATCAGCGAAGTGAGTTTCATCAACTGTATCTTCGATTTAAGGAACAGCCAGTACAGCAACACGCTTTCCGCCGCCCAAAACAGGGTGACGTAATGCCCGTTGAGCTGGATAGGCGCCGTAAGCGATATAAACGTGAGCGTAATCCCAATAAGCAGGTACAGGATATTGGTATCAACCTTTTTGTTTTTAAACAGCACGAACGACAACAGCAAATTCACCACGCCAAGCGCAGCCGTAAACAACCCGCGCATATCTTCCTGCCCCATCTGGGTAAGCAGGTACAGCCCTACCCCAAAATACAGCCCGGTGTTGATGAGCAGGATGCTGAAATCGCTGGCCACAAAGGCTTTTTTTTCCTTCACATTATTGGCCACATTAATACCGAAGAACAGCAGGTACAATATACTGCCATAGAGGAAGCCTGTATGGTAGGTTGGCCCGGTGAGGCTGGTTACCACCCCACCAAAAACGATAACCGTTAACCCGAATACCACGGCATTCAGCACGCGCCAGGCTTTGTAATAGGCAATGATGAGCAAGCCGGCGTTCAGTATCACCAGGTAAATAAACAATGCGTTGTAATTGGCATGGCCACTGCTTACCATAAAAGGGCTGCCGAGGCCACCCACAAAGGCAATTACCGCCAGTTCCTGCTTATCGTACAGTAACGAAAGCGCCACCGCGAAAATGGTAATAACAATAAGGATAATAAACGATGCCGTTTGCCCAAACAAATGGAACTGGTGGTAGGCCAGCGTAATGGTAAAGTACAAAATGGCCAAGCCGCCACCCACCAGTACCGAACTAAATGCTTTGTAACTGTTGCGCATACGGTGGGCAATACCAATAAGGATACCGCCGCAAAGTACACCGATACCCACACGCCCAACCGGGCCAACCCAGTTATTGTCGATAGCGTATTTCACAAAAAAGCCAATGGCCAGCACCAAAATGGCGATACCAATTTTATTGATGAGGTTCTCGCCGATGAATTTCTCCAGGTCGGGGTGGCTTTCAAAAAAGGATGGACGGGGTTCCGGTTCTTTATAAGCCGGGCGCGGCGGTGGCGGTGTACCGGGCGCTTTTACCGGGCGGCTTGCCGCATCGCTTATCACTTCGGCATGCCACTCTACCTTTACAGGCTCGGGCACGGGCGCAACAGGTTTTGGTATGGGCGGAAGCACGGGTGCCGCAGGTTTCGGCGGCTCGGGCCTTATTTCGGGTGCTTCCCAGGATTTTGCAACCGTTGGTTTTGGCGGTTCGGCAGTGCGGCTAATGATGCTCTGCCGCAGCAGGTTGTTCATTTCAACAAGGCGCTGTTCCATTACGTCCAGCCGCCCGCGGGTACTGTTCCGGCTGCCTATAACCAGCACAATAATGACCAGGAAAAGGATGATGTAAATAATTTCCATTATTAGGGATAAGGTTTAATCAAATAAATGTACGCTTCTATTTTTGGATTACACCGATTTGATTTGATTTCACCGATTTGATTTGCGTGGCGGGGGAAGTTTCACGCAAAGGCGCGAAAGCGCAAAGAAGAGATGCTTTTTGAAAAGCAATTGCAGTGGTGCCTGGGTTGGGTTCTGCCCCGCTATTCCTCCAAGCCGCTGATAGAAGCGGGCTTTCCGTGCTATCGGGTTTAGGTAGGTGCTGTTTGTTCATCATTCAAGAAGGCATTTTTTATAAAAATATGTTTGTACATATAATATTATATCACTTGCAACCAGGCATTTAAATGTGTAGGTTTAACACATTCCTGCCAAACCACAACGTTACTTTCGCCAAAAGGGCTGCTTGTACTTTTTGATTAAGCAAAATAGCACCACCGGTTAATATTTACCCAAATTCTCCGGCTTATAATAGGTGCTTAGCATTCCGTCCTGAACCTTTTTATAAATTATATTAACATATGTGCACTAATCTAACCCGCAATTTTAAGCTAAAGCTTACGCTTTTTTGTTGCCTTTTTACCCTCTTTTTAACCGCTGATGCATTTGCCATAAAACCGGTAAGGGGCAGCAGCCTGGCAGGGCACCGCAAAAACACCCTAAATGCAATAGCTGTGTCGCCGGGCAACGCTTTAAGCTTTGCGGGTTACAACTATACCGACCATGGCACTGCCATAAACCAGGCTTTGGCCGGCACCAGCCAGCTTACGCTGGAAACATGGATATATATCACCAACTACGATGGGCTGCGAAGCCCTCTTGGCAATTACGGTGCCGATTTTAGCGGGATACAAATGCAGTACATGCTAAGGCTTGAGAATGGCTACCCTGCTTTTTGGTTGGATGCCGGCAGTGGTTTCCAGCCCCTGGGTGCTCCAACCAAGCTGCCCCTTAATACCTGGATACATTTGGCCGCCACCTGGAACGGTACAACTATGGCGCTATACGTAAACGGCGCATTAGTAGCAAAAAGAGATGATGTAACAGGCAGCTTCCATATGATAGACCAGCCCCTGAAGATTGGCAGAAGCGCAACCTTTGAGAGCTTTGTAGGGAAGATAGACGAGGTAAAGATATGGAACACCGTTAGGTCGCAGGCCGAGATACAGGCAGGCATGTTTATACCAACCAATCCCGCTTCGGCAGGCCTGTTAGCGTATTTTAATTTCAATGAAGGCATAACAGGCGGCGATAACCCCGGGGTGACGACGCTTACGGACCTTACAGGCCACGGGTATGATGGCACCCTTCAGTATTTTCATTTAAACGGCACCGAATCTAACTGGGTAAAAAGCTACGCTATGGTTGTGCCGGTAGCGTTTGATGCAACGGATATCACCGCATCGGGCTTTACCGCAAACTGGGCCCTACCTTACGATGCAAACGGCTATCTGCTGGCAGTATCTACTAATAGCAGCTTTGCCAGCGGCATCACCGGTTCGCCTTTTACGGTTAGCGGTACTTCCAAAACCTTAACAGGCCTTAAAGCGGGAGGCCGTTATTACTACCGCGTGTATAAAAACACACCAGTGGTTGATCCGGAGACGTACTCCGGGCGTATAACTGTAAACATCCTTGCGGCACCGCCGGCGCCGCTGGTTGCTCCGGGCAATGCTTTAAGCTTTGCAGGTTATAATTATACCGACCATGGCACTGCTATAAACCAGGCTTTGGCCGGCACCAGCCAGCTTACGCTGGAAGCATGGGTAAACATAAATACCCACGAAGGGCTGCGAAGCCCCTTAGGCAATTACGGCGCCGATTTTAGCGGGATACAAATGCAGTACATGCTCAGGATAGAGAACGGGTACCCTGCTTTTTGGCTTGACGCCGGCAGCGGCTTCCAACCCGTGGGTTCTCCAACTATGCTTCCCCTTAATACCTGGGTACACCTGGCCGCCACCTGGAACGGTACAACTATGGCCCTATACGTAAACGGCGCATTAGTAGCAAAAAGAGATAATGTAACCGGCAGCTTCCACATGATAGACCAGCCCCTGAAGATTGGCAGAAGCGCAACCTTTGAGAGCATTATAGGCAAGGTAGACGAGGTAAAGATCTGGAACTCCGTTAGGTCGCAGGCCGAGATACAGGCAGGCATGCTTACACCAACCAATCCGGCTTCGGCAGGTTTATTAGCGTATTTTGATTTCGATGCAGGGAAAGCAGCAAGCACCAATACCGGGGTAAACACCCTTAAGGACTTAACCGGCCACGGGTATGATGGCAGCCTTCAGTACTTTCAACTAAAAGGCACCGCATCCAACTGGGTAGAAAGCTACGCTATGGTTGTGCCGGTGGCGCTTGAGGCAACAAAACTTACCGCATCGGGCTTTACGGCAAACTGGCAAAAACCACAAACCGGCCTGGTTGATAATGGCTACCGGCTTGATGTTTCGGTATCGCCCACTTTCGAAACCGTAATAACAGGCTCGCCATTTTCCACCACCGGCACTTCAAAAACACTTACAGGTTTGGATATGTCGAAAAAGTACTATTACCGCGTACGGGCCGATAAAAAATCGGTAACCGGCCAGGGGGGCAGCTCTGCGGTAATACTGGTGCGCAAAGCCTTTGAGTTACCAGTTATAAGTTATGCCGGCCCAAAAAACTATATTAAAAACGTTGCCATTACGCCATTAATGCCAACTGCAAGTGGAGTATCGGCACCGGCTTACCGTGCCGAACTGAGCACCGTAGGCAGCGGTTTTGATAAGCCGTACGCTACAGCTGTTGATATGGCCGGTAATGTTTACGTGGCCGATGTTATTACAGGCACCGTTTATGCCATGCCGGCCGGTACGCAAAGCCCTGTTGCCATAGCATCGGGCATGGATCGCCCCTCGGGCGTTGCTGTTGATGCTAATGGCGCTGTGTATGTTGCCGAAGCAGGCAAAGGTGCTATAAAAATGATACCGGCAGGCGGCGGCACCCCTGTTACACTGAACAGCAGTTTCAAAAATCCGCTCGGCATAGCGGTTGATGATAAAGGCTTTGTTTATGTAAGCGACTATAGTTTTGGCACCGTATCTAAAATAAACATACTCGGTGGCAGCCTGGCCGTTATTGGCAGCGGCTTTAACCACCCCACAGGTATTGCTGTTGATGCAATGGGCAATGTTTACGTGGCCGATAGCCAAAACAGCGCAGTTAAACGCATCCCGGCGGCCGGTGGCAGCCCGGTACTCGTTTCTAATTCTTTCTACTACCCAACTGCCGTGGCCCTTGATAATGCAGGCAATATTTATGTAGTAGATAATGGCATCAACGCTTTGATGAAGATACCTGCGGGTAAAACCAGCCCGACAAAGCTCAACACGGCACTTAACCAGCCATTTGGTTTAAGTATTGATGGCGCAGGGCAAATATACGTGGCCGATGGAGGCAGCCACTCGGTGAAGCAAGTAAGCCCTGCGGGTGGTTATTTTATAAGCCCGGCCTTACCAAACGGTTTAAATTTTAGCACCATTACCGGTGCAATAAGCGGCACGCCAACGGCCCTTAGCCCAGCCACCAACTACATCGTAACGGGTTATAATGCAAACGATGCCGCCAGGGCAACTATCACCATCTCGGTATCATCAACCCCGCCAACATTGGCCTTAGCGTCTAAAGTGATGATAGAAGCACCAGCTACGTCCTTGCAAAACCAGCTGCCTGCCATCACTGCAAGCAGTGCACTATCGCCAAACGGCGACGGGCTTAACGATACCTGGCTGATAAAAAACATCGAGCAATACCCAAACAGCAACGTTTCGGTGTATGATAAAAGCGGGGTACTGGTGTTCAGCAAAAAAGGTTACCAAAACGATTGGGGCGGCACCGCCAACGGCAAACCCCTAAACGAAGGCACACTGTTTTATGTGATCAGTCTTAGCGATAAGGAAACAGTAAAAGGCTTTATTGTGATGAAGAACAAATAAGGTATTACCTAAAATTGTTTTTGAAAGGGCAAGCGGCTGTAAGAAGTGCTTGCCCTTTTTTGGGTTATTTGCAAAGGGAGGCATGCGGCTTTTATGCGGGCCGCAAACCGGGAATACTTAGCAAGAACGATTATGCGGTCACCTCTTACGGTTGACAATAAAAAATTTGCTAAAATACTTGACAATAGATTTTTTGTCAAATGATTACTCAGGTAACTATCTCCGCCCAGTCAGTCGCGTAAGCTTAACTACTATATCAGCATCCACGCTATCGTGGCTAACTTTGCTAATCCACCACAATTCCACAATCGTAAACACTTCCAAGCATTTGCAACCAGGCGAGGTCTCCCGCGCTAATATTCAAATTTGTAGATATACACTTTTGAATATATATATCATAGCCCCGGCCCCCTAAACCCGATTGGCGAAACGCCCGCTTCTATCAGCAGCTTGTATCCCGATATTCATCGGGACCGGCTCAACGTTGCAGTACTCCGCCCACTCCGAACCCCTCCTATTCAAACCAAAAAAGCATATTTACATTTCTCCCCCAATATTTTTTCCTCAATCACTTTGAAATACAAAGTACAATCATTTACTTTGCATTATAAAGTACTTTGATAAATAAAAAATCAATAAAACCAAATAATTATGGCAACTACAAACAACTTAACAACCCAGCAGGTACACGCACATCCGCTGGGTAAATTAATGCTTATTGGCGCAGGCGTAGGGCTTATCGTGATCTCGGTGTTCCTGTTGGGCGTTCACAACGCACCTGCAGCATGGGGCAAGTATTGGATGGTACGCCCATTGCTGATCACCCCCGCTTCGGGCGCGGCAGGCGGCGTATGCTATTATCTCCTCGATTTTCTGCGCTGCCAGGGCGGCTGGAAAAAAGTAGCGGCTTATGTGCTCAGCTTCATTGTATGCATTGTTGGGCTTTGGATGGGTATTGTATTGGGCCTTGTTGGCACCATGTGGCATTAGTTGGCGATAAGCTAAACCGGCAAATAAATGAATACCTCCGCAAAATTAGATCAGCTGCACGCCAACGCAAAGGCCAATAGGTGGCTACGGGCTTTCGCCATTTTTTGCCGTATTGCGCTGGCGGCAGGTTTCATTCCCTCGGGCTTCGTAAAAATTATGGGCGAGCGCTTTACCGCGCTCTCCAATAACCACCCCATGGGCCATTACCTCGAGGCCCTGCACCACACCGGGTATTACTACACGTCCATCGGTATTTTGCAGGTTACGGCCGCTATTTTACTGTTAATTCCCCGCACGGCGGTACTGGGCGCACTCATCTACTTCCCTATTATCCTCAATATTTGCGTATTGTCGCTTGCGGTGCGGTTTGAGGGTTCGCTGCTTTCCTCCCCGTTAATGGTATTGGCAAACTTGTACCTGTTATGCTGGTATTACGACAGGTTGAAGCACCTATTCCCCTGGTACCGCCCCGCCGCAACGCCAACTTTGCCGCTCAGCAATAAATTCCCCCTAAAGTTTTTTGCAGGGGTGGTTGCTGTCATCGCTATAGTAGTACTGGCGCTAACCAATGTTTTTGATATTGTGCCGCACAACACCATGGGCGATTGTACCCGGCAGTGCGCCGACGCTAAAAACCCGGGTGCCTGCAACACCTTTTGCGATTGCATCCACAACCAGGGCAAGCCGCTTGATAAATGCCTCGACGAATACCACAAGGCGGTGGAAGGCTTAAAGCGGTAACACCACACCCGCTTTGCACCCCATTTTGCCCATTACTTTTAAACACAAGCGGCTAATTCCCCACAACAGGCCCTTATCCACAATTATTCTCGCTAATTTTAATTTTTCCACAGGCATACCACCAGGTTTTTGCCGCCGTTTAAAAAAAGTGCTTATTCACATTTGTTAATTACTATTGTGGATTGCATTTTTGCGATTAGCTAATTTAGCACATCATTAGTACGCGCTTTATGATAAAACTCAAGTACATCTCCTTAGTTGCACCGGTATTTTTTGCTCTTACCACGCAGGCGCAGCAAAACCCTTCCTTTCATGTTAACCAGGTTTACAACACCGCCTCCGACCTGTTGAGCAAGGGTAAATACGCCTCCGCTGCAGAACAATACCGGTTGGTAGAACAAACCCGCCTTACCACAGCACCACAATCAAAGTTCGAATCGGCGCTATCGCTGTTGAAAGAAAACGCGCAATACTACGAAGCCCTTTGTGCGCTGGAACTGGGCAACGATGATGCCGAAAGCATGTTCCTCCGCTTTATAAAAGAGCACCCCGAAAACCCGCTTACCAAGCTGGCCTTCTTCCAGGTGGGGCGTTCGTATTTTAAGCAGGGCAAGTACCAGGAAGCTTTGGTATGGTTTAATAAAGTAGAGGCCGGCGAACTTACAGGTGCCCAAAATACCGAGTACAAGTTCCGCAAAGGGTACGCCTATTTTATGCTGAACGATTATAAACAGGCACAACCTTTATTTGGCGAGGTGAAAAACAAACGCTCGCCCTTTACAGACGATGCCACTTATTACTTTGCCTACATTGCGTATTTAAATAAAGATTACAGCATTGCGCTGGTCAACTTCGAGAAGTTAAAGAATTCTAAAAAGTACGAAAGCAGCTACCCTTATTACATTACGGCGGTTTACTTTTTAGATAAACGCTATAACGATGTAATTGCCTACGCCATCCCCATCCTGAAAACAACCAAACAGCAAAACGAGACCGAAATGCTGCGCATTGTAGGTGCATCCTATTTTGCCAAAGGCGATTTTGATAACTCGGTAAACTACTACAGCCAGTTTCAGGACCGCGACCAGGGCAAAACCCAAAACACACAGGATAGCTACCAAATTGGTTATGCATACTACAAAGTGGGTAACTACGGCAAAGCCTCCAGCGAACTGGAAAAACTGGTTGCCCAAAACGATAATTACAGCCAAAGCGGTAATTACACCCTGGGTGCTGTGTTCCTTAAAATGAACAACAAGCAAAGCGCACGTAACGCTTTCCGCGCGGCATCTAAGCTCGATTTTGATAAGCAGCTGCAGGAAGATGCCCTTTACGAGTACGCCAAGCTATCGTACGAGCTCGATTTTAATAACGAAGCACTAATAGCCACCCGCGCCTATTTAAAAAACTACCCGCGCAGCGGCCGTAACGATGAGGTGAAAACTTTGCTGGGCGAGGAACTGCTCAACTCGCACAATTACAAAGAGGCGGTAGAGATACTGGAGCCTATCCCCAATAAATCGGCCAGCGCACAGGAAGCCTACCAAAAAGTTACCTACTACCGCGGGCTGGAATTTTATAACGAACGCGCCTTTGAAAACGGTATTGGTATATTCCTCCGTTCGCTAAAAAACCCGGTTGATCCTAAAATACAAACGCTTACCTATTACTGGATGGCCGAGGCCATGTACGAGGTGCGCAAATACGGCGAAGCGGTTGATAACTTCCAGAAGTTTTTGGGCATGCCCGAAGCAAAGGAAACCGATGTATATAATTTTGCCAATTATGCCCTTGCCTATGCAGCCTTTGGCGATGAGCAATACCGCACCGCCGCCACCTATTTCGAAAAATTCCTGCGGGGCGATGTTAAAGATAAAAACACCGAGAACGATGCCATCAGCCGTTTGGGTGATAGCTATTTTGTGCTGAAAAGTTACGATAACGCCTTAAGCGCCTACAACCAGATCATTGCACAAAAAAGCCAGGGGCAGGATTACGCCCTATTCCAACGCGGTATTATCCAGGGCTTGCAAGGCAACCTGGATGCCAAGATAAGCACCCTGAACGATGTGCTGAGCCGTTTCCCCAATTCGGACTATGCGGACGATGCTTCCTTCGAGATAGCATACACCTACTTCCTGAAAAATGAAGGCGACCGCGCCAAAACCGACTTGCAGGCCATGGTACAAAAGTACCCGCGCAGCAGCTATGTGCCGCGCGCCTTAACCACCATAGGTTTGATAGACTACAATGCCGGCCGCGATGACGAGGCGGTTACCTCGTTTAAGCAGGTGGTTGCCGATTACTCATCAAGCGATGAGGCCAAGCAGGCACTAAAACAGGTAGAGAAAATTTATACCGATAAAGGCGACGCACAAACCTTTATTAACTATGCTGGCACTACGGCTATAGGCAATTACTCCACCGCCGACCAGGAGAATAT
>NZ_CAMLOV010000023.1 GCF_946481715.1 uncultured Mucilaginibacter sp.
CAACCCCGTTCTCATCCACAGGCGGTTGCCCTTTGTAGCCTACTTTATGGTAAAAGCTTTGGTAGGTTTCCCATTTAGAGAGGTTTTTATCCAGCAACAGCACCCATCCGGATGGTGGGCTAAAAGAGGTGCCGGTTAGTAAAACCAGGCAGCAAAGGCAGGCAATTATTTTTTTCATGTGAGATTAGTGGAGACTAATTTCACCAATTAAAACTAATTACACGAATTTTTAAAAAAGGAAGCAAATGAGGCCGACTGCGCGTGTGGTTTAAACTGCACCGGCCATTCACCAGGAAAATATTAGGCCACCAAAAAATCGGTGTCCTTTCCTGTCCACCTCATTTAGCTGCGTTTTTTCAGATCCGCCGGAGGCTAAAAATAGCTCGTCTATCCCCTCGCCGGTTTGCCAGGTAAAGAAGCCGCCGCCCAAATTTATTGCGATGTTTTTGGTGATGGCATATTGCAGCGCGGCAGTGGCATCAACGCCATAACCTTTGGCGGTGTGCAGGTAGCTTACGGGGTGCCGAAAAGTTGGGATAAGATTCCAGTCGGCTTTTGCTTTGTAACCGGCCTGGTTGTAGGTGAGGGTACCCGTCGCGCTGAGTTTTTTTGAAAGCTTGAAGCCTGCGATAGCTTTAACGAACGCGCCTTGCCAGTCGGTATCATAAGTGCTGTTCAAATTAGCGTATTGGCCGCTCCCGTCAAACAGGTGAAGAGATTGTTTATTGGCACTATACCCAGCGTAGGGTGTCAGCGAGAAGTTTTCGTTATCGATCAATTTATACCCCAGCCCGATGGCTATTTCCCTGGTGAAGCCTTTATCGGCATCGAACAATTGATCGTACGCAGGGCTGGTGCGGTTGTCGCCGTTATAGTCGTTATCTCTCACCGTGCCCGATTTGATGGACACCCGCCGATAATCGCCCATCAGCATCAGCTTGTTCCAAAAATTCCATTGCAGGGATGCAGCTACCGATTGCCCGCCAACCTTTTTCCATTGCAATTCCGAATAGATATTGGGGCTTTGCCCCTGCAGATTCCCGGCTATCGACCATTTCAAACCCTCCCGCTGGTAACCAGTGCCAAGGCTTACCTGCAATTTTTTAGGCGTGGTTTGCGCGTATAGCTGGGCAGTGCTGTACAAAACACAAAGGCAGGTAATAAATATTCTTCTCATGCAGGTAGATAAAACGCCTGCCTCCGGGTTAAGGAGGCAGGCTGTAAATTAGGGTTTTTGAAGCATTTCACAAAGCTCGTAGCTAAACACGTCATGCCGAATTTATTTCGGTACCCCATATGCACAGTATTCAGCTTGCAGAGCGGATTAGCTCAGTGGCTACTTTTATGATGGGGTGTTGAAAAAATTTCAACATGACGTTGATGATCGTTTCGACCATAGCGATGGGTTTGAAACCCATCGCTATGGTTGAAACGCTATAACTACTGGTTCACCCCAAAGGCTTCCCAGCCCGATGCCGTAGTGCGGGTACAGGTCATTGCTTGGGTGCCGTTTTCGCTGGAGATGAATTTGCCGTTATTCCCTCTAAAGGTAACTTTGCCATCGCCGGTTGGCACCCAATCAAATTTTTCCCAATCGCCAATGGCGGTGCGGTTGCAGGTGATGGCCTGGGTACCGTTCTCAGACGACACGTATTTGTTCATGCTGCGTAATGCCACTTTGCCGCCGCCTGCATCAACCACGGTGAATTGCTCCCAGGTAGATGCTACCGCGCTGGTACACGTCATGGCTTGAGTGCCGTTTTGGCCATTTACATATTTACCGTTAAAGCCTTTCAGGGTAACCGTCTGGCCGATAGGTGCGGTAGAACCCGTGCCGCCGCTGATGCTGTAAACCCTCACGTAATCTACCAGCATGTTGGCAGGCAACGCGCCGTTATTAATAGTATTGCCGGGCAGATCGCCACCTACGGCAAGGTTTAGGATCAGGAAGAATGGCAATTGGAATTCTTCGGTACTGTTGATGTTGTTTTGGATATTACCCGTGTGGAACAGCGTACCATCCACATACCATTTAATGCTGTTTGCATCCCATTCCACCGCATATAAATGATAGCCGGTAACATTAACCGGCGTGTTGCCGCCATAGTAAACGTGGCCGTTATTGTTCCAGTGCATGGTACCGAGGGTAACATTGCTGGTATTGGTTTGCTCCATAATATCAATCTCGCCGCATTGTGGCCAGCCTACCGAGCCTATATTAGTACCCAGCATCCAAAATGCCGGCCAACTGCCCTGGAAAGCGGGGAGCTTAATGCTTGCTTCGATACGGCCATATTTCACCGAGAATTTACCCGAAGTAGTTAGCTTGCCCGATGTATATGGCTGGCCGCCCATGCTTTGGTTTTTAGCGGTGATAACCAGGTTGCCGCCTGTTACGGCCACGTTGCCGGTAGCGTAGTATTCCTTTTCGTTATTTACATTGGGGTTACCCACATCTATATTCCACTTGCTGCCATCTACACTGCTGCCGTTAAACTCGTCCTGCCAAACCAGGGTTAGCGCCCTGGGTGTTGTAGTGGCAGTGGCGGTTGCCATTTTTTCATCTACAGGTGCTTTTACATCCTTTTTACAGGAAACTGCAATAACGCTTAGCGCCAGGATCATCCCGGCACCTTTCATCAGGTTTAATAATTGCTTTTTCATAATGCTGGTATTTGTTAATTGGTTTTTGTTTTTGGAGCCTCACCCTGCCCTCTCCAAAGGAGAGGGTGGGAAATGACCTTTCTTTTATTCCCTCCTTGGGGAGGGGTGCGGCTGCTTTTGTGCAAAGGCAGGGAGGGGTTTCGTCACAATGCGGCTATTGCATAGTTCGTTAAACCCCTACCCCCCTTCCCCAAGGAAGGAATCGCACATACCTCCGCTTTCTTTATCTTACTGGTTCACGCCAAAAGCTTCCCAGCCCGAGGCGGTTGCACGGGTACAGGTCATGGCCTGCGTACCGTTCTCGCTGCTTATGAATTTGCCGTTGTTGCCCCGTAGGGTTACTTTACCATCAGCCGTTGGCACCCAATCAAATTTCTCCCAATCGCCAATGGTGGTGCGGTTACAGGTGATGGCCTGGGTGCCGTTTTCTGAGGATACGTATTTGTTCATGCTGCGCAGCGCTATTTTGCCTCCGCCGGCATCCACTACGGTAAATTGTTCCCAGGTGGATGCTACGGCACTGTTACAGGTCATGGCCTGGGTGTCGTTCTGGCTGTTTACGTATTGGTTGTTAAAACCTTTAAGGGTGATGGTTTGCCCGATTGGTGCACCTGTACCGCCACCGCCGCCCGGTGTGCCGCTCCATTTAAAAGTTACTACCGCGCCTGCTGCCAAGGTGTACGTGAATGATTCTGTGCCCCATTTCACCTTAAAGCTGGTACTGCTGCCGCCGCTGTTTGATGCGATAAGTACTTTGGTGCCATCGCTATTGCGGAATGCCACGTTTTGTATGCTGCCTGCTACGTTAGAGGCTATGCGCACAGCGCCCGGCCTTACCGCTTTTGAGGCATGGGCAATAATGTAATACCCCACGTTGCGGGTGATGGAAGTACCGCTTACCGTGATAGCGCCAAGGCAGGTGCTGCAACCGCCTGCGGTATGCGGGTTGTTGTTAGGGTCGGCAGCCAGGTTCCACTCCAGTACGTTGCGGCTCCAGTTACGGGTGGCGCCAATAATGAGGGTGTTAATGTGCCAGCCCAGGTCGCCGCCAAAATTGCTTGGTGCGCCCACCCATTGCTCGGTAAAGTAAACGTTTTTGTTAGGGTATGCGTTGTGTACGGTTGTTAATGCGCTGATATCGCCTGCATACAGGTGGAATGCAGAACCATCTACATAACCGCCTGCCTGGCCTACCACGGTTGTAGCATAGCTGGGCACATCGGCATTATGATCGTAGGCGATAATTTTTGTGGTGATGCCTGCTGCGGCAAATTGCGGACCAAGGTGGTTGTTTATAAACGTTACCTGCTCGTTGGCCTGCATTACCATGCTGGGGTTATTGTAGGGGTTAAGCGGCTCGTTTTGCGGGGTTACCGCATCTATGCGGATGCCCTGCGCGGCCATGGCCTGTATGTATTTTACAAAGTACTTAGCGTAGGCAGCGTAGTAGGTTGTGTTTAAGCTGCCGCCGGTATAGCCATTGTTGCCGGTTGTGTTCACCTTCATCCAGGTTGGGGCTGTCCATGGGGTGGCTATAATTTTGATGTTGGGATTAATGGCGAGGATCTTCTTTAGTATCGGCAGGAAATCGGTATTCTCCTGTGCGAGGCTAAAGTTGTTCATGTTTACATCGCCCGCGGTTTGGTTGTATGTAAAATCGGAGGAACTGAGGTCAGACGCGCCAATACTTACGCGCAGGTAGCTTACCCCTATTTGCCCGCTGCCTGTGCCAAACAACTCGTTGAGCACGCTGGCCTGGTTGCCGCCCAACCCGTTCAGCAGGCTTGCGCTGCCGCCGGTAAGGGTGTATCCAAAGCCATCAATGCCCTGGTAGGTGGTGCCTTCGTCTACCGTAATGGTGTTTGGGTTGGTGCCTGCATCCGCAGCAAAACTCACACTCCCCTGCGCCAACAGGCTGCTTTGGTTTGATGTGGTAAGCCAGGTAGTAACTGCACTGGTGGCGTTACGGGGCTGGGTAGTAGCGGTTTTTGCGCCGTCGACGGTTTGTGTGCGCGCATCTTTTTTACACGCATTCACCAACAGGGCAAAGGTGATAAACACCGTTGCCATCAGCTTGATCTTGTAATTCATCTTCATAGGTTTTTATTTGATTGGTTATTAATTGGTTTGCGCATGGATAAACTGTTAAACCGCATTGCCAGCAAGCCATTAACTTTTATGCAAACCACAAAGCAGGCCAAAACAAGTGGCCATAGCAGCTTTTAGGAGTTTTTCAGGAAACAGGCAGATGCCGGTATAATCGGTTAGGGCAAATTTAACGTAATTTTTACGTTACAAACAAGCCAACATTGCTATAAATATCTGATAATTAGCTATTTATATGCGTTTTGATACGCTTGCTTCACAGGCGTAAAACAGCAAAAACCCGCTTTAAAGGGTTTAAAGCGGGTTTTATAAATATTAAAAAATAGTTGCGATACGCTTACTTCACAGGTTAATTTTTAAGCAATATAGCTTTGGGGAATAAGCGGATTGGAATCAGAGAAAAGAATATCGAATAATGAATTTCGAATACCCAACGCCGAAGTTTTTATTTGATCCCTTCGACATTCGGAGTTGGATATTCGGCGTTCGATATTCTTAGCCTTTATTACCACCTATCCCAAAACGCAGGCGGCTCTATACCTAAGGCGCGCAGGTATACGTAGCCCTGGCCGCGGTGGTGCACCTCGTTATCCAATAAATATAGGATGGTATCCACCACGGTGTTCTCATATTGCCCAAAAGCCTTTACGGTATCGTAAAAATGGGCGGCGGGTATCTGCGGCCAAAGCGTATCAATTTGCTCGGTCACTTCGTCCCAGGCGGCAAGCAGGCCGGCTTTTGTTTTTATCTCCACCTCGTGGTTAAAGTGCTCAAATTCGGGTTTTGTGCTCCAATTACCGGTTACAATACCGTTCATGCCGCCGCTTGCCAGGCCTATCATCTCCTTTGCAAGCTGGTCGTACGGCCGCATGCCGCCTATCGAAAATTCAAAAAGGTCTTTCTCCGGGAAGGCATTTAACACTCTGCGGCTTAGCTTGCGGTGCCCCTGCCAGTTTTTCAAAAGTGCATCAGCGGTTATTACAGTTACGTCGGTAGTTTCAATACTTTGGTTTTCCATGATTTTTGTTTTTTGGTTTCTGATACAAATAAACTACAGGGTAATGACAAGGGTATGTCAGTAGGGTTTTAGAAAATTAAAAAAAATGGGCGGAGAATAGTGAATGGTGAGTGGTTTTTTGTGAGGAAGCGAAGCTTGCCTTCGGCATCAGAAACTCCTTTTTTTGTAAAAATGCATGAACGCACGATAACCTATTAAAACCACAGAAAAACACCGAAAAACCACAGAAAAACGCAGATTTTTGCACATCGTTTTTTTTTGTACGAAACTGTGCGAAACTGTACGAGATTGTACGAAACTGTACGAACTTGTGCGAAACCGTCCCAGGGTTGTACGAAAGTGTACGAACTGTACGGATCGTACAAAATGGGCTGATTTACTCTTCCGATGTATCTATCACCAGCTTGCTCCAGCCTTTGCTGCCGGCATTTTTGATTTCCTTTTTGCGGGTTTCCATGGCTTTTTTTATGCGGCTGCTGTAGGCCCAGCAGGTGCTTTGCCGTATGGAGAGTATCTCCGACAGCTTGTGCGAGGAGATTTTGCCCTTGGTGCTGTACATCAAAAATATCATGTAAAAGGCCTTGTTAATGGGTATGCGGGTGTTCTGCAGGATGGTATAGGCTATTACTGATTCCTCGTACCCGCATTTACTGCAGCGGCGGCTGTAGGGCAAATGCCCGTTGCCATAGTGGGTGTTGCTGCACTTTTTGCAGGCATAGCCGTGCTCCCACTTCAAATCCGACAGGAACTTGAAACAGGTTTCCCGGTCGGGATATATGCGGCTAAACTCTTCAAAATCAACCTCGGCACTCATCACCCTATCATGCGTTACCTTTTCAATATCGTTATGTAACAGCAGGTTATCTTTCTCCAGCAGTACATTCATGCGCGATATTTCTTCGGCCTGGTGTTGCAGCAACTGGTTTACGGCGGTAAGTTCTTCGTTTTGCAGTTCGATAAGTGACGATTTTTCTATCAATTCGCTGGTACGCTCGGCTACCTGTACTTCCAGGTTGCGGTTAAGCATATCCTTCAGCTCCTCATTTTGCTGCAACTGTTTTATCATGCGCAGCTGTGCCTGATCTTTCTCGCGTTTCAGCATACGCACCCTATCGCCAATAGCGAAGGTGATGAACAGCATCTCCATAATAAAACAAAAACTTAAGCTGTAAAAATTGAGCGCGGTTACCGGCAGCCACCATAAATTAAGCGCGATTAGCGATTTAATAATAAAGCCCGTAAACAAAAAACTATAGCCGATAACAAAGAACCGTGCCGGGCGGTACCCTTTATATAGCACATAACAACCCGCTATAAATGACACCGACAGCGGGATGATCTCGATAATTTTATAGGTAAACAAGGTTTTATCAAACAACAAACCAACCACAAAAAAGACAGCCCGGGCGATAATAACTCCGTTGAGCACTTTATTAAACCTTGGCGCATTCTGCTTTAGGTTGAGCAAACTCTGGGCAAACAGCATGGCAAATGTGCTGGCCAAAAACAGGGCGATGCCGTAAGCGTAGTGGTTCCATTGCGGGGCGGTTTGCCAAAGGTATTGGTAAGCAATACCATCAGTACACATTTCGTAAAGCCCAATGCTGAGGTTGTACACGATGTAGTACAAATACTGCCGCTGGCGCATGGCCACAAACATCATGAAATTGTACAGCCCGAAAACCAATATCATCCCATAAAATATCCCGAAGTAGAAGTACTCATCCAGCGCGTAGCTGATGAACCAGTTTACCGAGCGCAGTACGATTATAACATTGGCCGACTCGTGCGAGCGGAGTTTGAAGTAATAGAAATTTTCGCCTTTAACATCGTTGCTGATGTTGAGTGTAAAGTTTTTATGCGCATACAAGCGTTGAGAAAACGGGCGGTTGCTGCCCAAAAGCGTTGCGGTATAAATGCCATTTGTATTGGGCAGATACACAGTTATACTATCAATAGTCTGGTCGAAAAACTCAAGTATCCAATTGTTTTTGGTGGGGATACGTTGGTCCAGTTTAATTCGGTACCAAAAAGTGGCGTCGCCATTTTGTATTTGCGGGGTGGGCAGGGTGTTACTTACAAACCTGCTACTGTAGTGCCCGCTAACATCGGCGAAGCTAAGCTTGTTGGTAGTATCGCGCAGGTACTCCAATTCGCCAAAGCGGAATAAATGCTGCTTGGCGGTGTCCGCAACGGGCACAACCGTTTGCGCACCCGCAGATAGGCCGATACTAACCAGCATAAAGAAAAGGCATACAAACTGATAGTAACGTTTATACATAGGCATCCAATAAATATCTGTTACATCGGGGTTGGCATAATGTTGGCCATTTATGATTCTCTTTGCAATGTAAGCGATTTATAAATTCAAACCTATTAATGGCAAATTTAGAAATTATTTTACCGGCACCCTTAGCCCCAATGCCTCTATATAACCGCGCTGCGGCGTACAGTTGGCAAACTTGCAATTCTCTAAAAAACCATACAGGGCTGCCTTTACCCTGGCCCTATCTGCAGGGGCGGCTTTGCGGATGTCCTCGAAACTGGCGCGGGGCTTTTCGGTGTAGTCTATTACTTCCTGGTAGCCCTCGGGTATATTAAAGCTCATAAAGCCTTTATCGTTATCCAGCTTTTTGTATGGCCAATAATGCCAGCCTATGTTATTCTCCTCGCACACAATGCGGAAATCTTTCACCCATTTGTCGCTGTTTTCCCCGGTTTCGCCTACGTAGATGGGTACGTTGTACTTGTCGCGGAAATCAATGTATTCCTGAACCACCTGCTTGGTAGCGTCCGTCCAGTATTTGTGGAAGGTGTACACCAGCTTGCTATCAAAGGGTTTACCGAAAGGTTTAAAGTTGCTGTCCCACTGTGCGCCGCCTAAAAAGATGAGGTGGTTTTTATCTACCGTGCGTAGTGCGGCGGTTATCTCTTTAAAAGTTGGCTCCAGGTGCGGGTTTATCTCATCTACCTTAAAATAATGGGCAATGGGCTCGTTTAGCAAGTCATAGCCTAAAATAATGCTTTCATTTTTGTAATGTGCGGCAATGCGTTTCCATATATCAGCAGTTTGTTTGCGGTTTGCCGCGCTGGTGAACAGGAAGGGGTAACCATCGCCATCATCAATGTTATCGCCGGTTTGGCCGCCGGGTGCGCAGTGCATATCCAGCATCACGTACAGGTTGGCCTGCTTACACCAGCCGATAACCCTGTCCAACAGTTCGAACCCGCGGTTTGGGTTGTTCATGCCCATGTAGTTCTCGGTGGTGAACATTTTATAATTGAAGGGGATGCGGATGGAGTTTGCGCCAGATGCCTTGATGAACTTAATATCCGCCTGGGTGATGTAGGTATCCTGGAATTTCTTCCAGAAGAGCTTGGTTTCTTCGGGGCCTATTAATTCGGTAAAAGCTTGGTTAATGAGGCGTTGCGAGTTAACGCTCTTAAACTTGAACATATAACCCTCGGGTACCAGCCAGTTGCCCAGGTTAGTGCCTTTTATCAGGAAGGGTTTACCATCTACCCCAATAATTTCTTTGCCTTTTGTAGAGATAAACTTTGGCGACTGCGCCCGCAAGGTAAAAGCGCCGGCAACAAATACCGCCAGCAGGATAATTGCTTTTTTCATTGTTTGTGAGATATGAGAGAAAGAGAGATTTAGTTGAAATTTTATTTATCTATCATTTTATAAAAATGCACGTAATCCACATCCATTGTTGCCGGGAAAACTGCATCATCTACGCCTTGTTGCCCGCCCCAATTACCGCCAACGGCGATGTTCATGATGAGGAAGAAGCTTTGGTCGTACGGGTAAACTGCCGGGCCGCCGCCATTGTTGATATAGGTGTACACCAGCGCGTCATCAATATAACCCCTTAAAGCGTAAGGCGTCCAATCTACCCGGTAAACGTGGTATTCGGTATTAAAGGTGGGCACCATCTTGGCGTCGCCTTTGCCGTTTGCGCCGTTAAAAGTTTCGTTGTGCACGGTAAAGTGTATGTTCCCCGGCTCGAAACCTACCATCTCCATAATATCTATCTCGCCCGATTTTGGCCACCCGCCATACGTGTTATCCTGCGGCATCATCCATATAGCAGGCCAGGTGCCGCGGCCGGTCGGCAGCTTTGCCTTCACCTCTATCCGCCCAAATTTTGCCAGCTTTAGCCCTTGTGATACCAGCCGGGTAGAGGTGTAGTTCATGCCGCCCATGCTTTCTTTCTTAGCAGTAATGCTCAGTTTGCCATCAGCTACTACAACGTTATTACCCGTCGTGTAATACTCCAATTCGGAGTTGCCCCATCCGCCACCGCCTGTTTCGTATTTCCAGTTTACAGTGCTTGGCGCGCCGGCAACTTCAAATTCGTCTGCAAAATACGGTGTGGATTCAAACGTCCAGCCTTTATCTTCGGGTGTAACGGGCGTAATAACAGTAGGTTCTTTTGGCGTGGGGCTGCCTTTTTTGCCGCAGGCAGAAAATCCGGCAGCAATACAAAGGCATGCAAGCACTTTAATGGCGGTCTTCATAAAAATTAGTAAAATGGATTATATTGGTGTATAAGCAACACAAATGTAATGTATTTACATCAGGATATTAACTGTTTATATTTGTGGCTGCGTTAGCAATATACGTAATTTGTTAGCGATGGTAGGTTTTGCAATTATTAAAGATGAATTTCGACATTAACGTTCGTACAGGCTTCAGGCAAGCTGCCAAATTGCTTTTATGCTGCATAGCTTTACTACTTACAGCAACGGCCGGCAGCTTTGCACAGACTTTACGGGTTGCTGTTGCCGCAAATTTGCAACCCGTAATAAAAGTGCTGCAAAAAGATTTCCAGCAAAAAACAGGCATCCAAACAGAGGTTGTAACTGGCCCTTCGGGTGCATTGGCTACGCAAATAAAAAACGGTGCACCGTTTGATGTTTTCCTGTCTGCAGATATTAGCTTCCCCGATGAGGTTTTCAAAAGCGGCTTTGCCACAGCCAAGCCTGTAGTTTATGCATCGGGCACACTAATTATATGCAGTACCCAAAAACTCGACTTTAGCAACTGGATGAAGCTGTTGCCATCTGCATCCATCCAAAAAATAGCTATCGGAAACCCGGCTATTGCACCATATGGTAAGGCTGCCGAAGAAGCCATAAGGCAGGCAGGCATTTACAAAAAGGTGCAGCCCAAAATTGTATTGGGCGAAAGCATTGCACAGGTGAACACTTATATAACTACAGGCGCAGTACAAGCCGGCTTCACAACCTTGTCATTGGTAAAAGATGCCGCCAATAACACAAAACTCTACTATAAAATCATCGACCCAAAAGCTTACCATCCCATAGAACAAAGCATGGTACTGGTAAAACAAGCCAAACCAAACGGCGATGCCGAAAAATTCTATCGCTATATATTAAGCCCTGCCGCAAAAAATATTTTCATCAGCTACGGCTACCACGTAAAATAACCTGCAAAATGGACCTTACACCGATATGGCTCACCCTAAAGCTGGCAGGCATTACCACACTGGTACTGCTTGTATTGGGTTTGCCCCTTGCGTGGTGGCTGGCCAAAAAGCGGTCGTTGGTGAAGATCATTATCGAGGCAATTATCACCATGCCTTTGGTGCTGCCGCCATCGGTATTGGGCTTTTATTTGCTGTTGGCGTTTAGTCCGCAGCATGGGCTGGGCAAGTGGCTGCACGAGGCTTTTAACCTGCAGTTTGTTTTTAGTTTTGAAGGATTGGTGCTGGCATCGGTTATTTACAGCATGCCTTTTATGATCAGTCCGGTAAAATCGGCCTTTCAGCAATTGCCGGCCTCGCTTTCGCAGGCATCCTACATATTGGGCAAAACGCAATGGCAAACCTTTTGGCATGTGCTGCTGCCCAATATCAAACCATCGCTGTTAACGGCAATTGTGCTTACGTTTGCGCATACCCTGGGCGAGTTTGGCGTAGTGCTGATGATTGGCGGCAACATTCCCGGCGTAACGCGCGTAGCATCCATTGCGGTTTACGATTCGGTAGAGCAGATGGATTATGCCGCTGCCAATAACTACTCGCTCATCTTGTTCGCCATTACGTTTATATTGGTTATCAGCGTGTTCATCTACAATAAATACCAGGTAAAAAGCCCCTTGGAATGATCTGCATTGATATAGAAAAAAAGCTAAAGGCCTACAAAGGCGTGCAGGTGCTGCGGGTAAAAAAGGACTTTGCTGCAGGCGGCATTACGCGCATTACCGGCCCATCCGGCGCGGGTAAAACCACGCTGCTTAAAATGATAGCGGGTTTGGTAAAACCTGATGCGGGCAAAATTACGGCTGATGGGGTAGTTTGGTTTGATTATGGTTCGAAAATCAACCTATCGCCACAGCAGCGAATGCCAGGTTTTGTTTTCCAGGATTACGCACTGTTCCCCAATATGACGGTGCAGCAGCATTTAGAGTACGCCACCAACGATACCGCCTGGATAAACCGCCTTTTAACCATTGGCAAACTGGAAACCTTTACTACTCACAAACCCGAGCACCTCAGCGGCGGGCAGCAGCAGCGCCTGGCCATCTTACGTGCGCTTGCCATTAAACCAAAATTATTGCTGATGGATGAGCCCTTTTCTGCATTGGATGTGAAGATGAAATCGGAACTGATAGCTGATTTGCAGGTGCTGTTTAAAGAGCTCGGCGCTACAGCTTTAATTGTAAGCCATAATCCGCAGGAATTGGATGGGGTAAGTGGGGAGGAGCTGGAAATTTATTAATGACCCCGAATTAGCCGGTGGTGCTAAACCTTATCCTTCCAAACTGCCAGTTTACTGATAATGGCTTCGGTCGCGGCATCGAAACGTACGAAAGCCTCGTCATCTTTATGCTCTTTATAAAGTTTTATGTATTCTTCAAAAAACACCAGCGGGTCTTTTAGTAAAATATCGGCGATGCCGGTCGCACCATCGTACTGTTCAATCTTTTTGGCCATTTCGTAACCAACAAAATACCCTGTTTCGTCAAAACCCGTCGTGAAAGCAATGTTATAAAGCTGCTCGTAATTGTGCGTAGCGGTATCGGTAAAAGCTTTATAAAGTAGCGTTTCAAACAAAAAGAAATTCTGCCGTTTGCGGTTCTTGTTTTTCCTTATCTCCTCCAGTTGCACTTTGGTAAAAGGCCCGGCGTTATTCAGTTTGGTAAAATCGCCCACAAGGTTAGCGGTGCCCTCGTTCCATACATTATAAGTAAGCCCATACGATGCCTGCGCATAATATGGCATGCTTTTATCCTTGGTTCTTTTTCGACTGTTTTGAGCGGCCTCCTGTATGGAGTGATACAGTTCGTGAGCGACTAAATATTTTAATCCCTCGTAATCGTCACCTACTTTTTGCAGCGCTACATTAAAAGAATTGTAGCCATCGTTAACAAACCCTAATGAACCTCCGCCAACCAAAAAGCAGGCTCTTACATCGGCGGTAACGCCGCCGGGGGTATAATTGCTTATAATTTTGGTAATGTCGGTGATAAACGTCTGTTGGTTGGCCTCAATTTTTCTTATCAGATGTTGTATAGGAGCCAGGTTGGACTTAACCAACTTCCAGTTGTATTTATCCTCTCCTTTTATACTGCCCGTTTCTATCAATTCTTTAAGGGTGCGTTTAAACACATCCTCGCCGGCACCGCTGTATCCTTTAACCTTAATGATGAGTTGCTTACTTCCAAACGTTTCGGCCGCCTGGTTAAGTTGGGCATCTGTTACCGTTTTACCGGCCATAAGCCCGGTAATAATGCGGGCGCTTTCAAAATCGAGGGTAACTTTAACAGCGGGATTTGTAGGATTATGCGCTTTTGCAGCGAAGCACAAGCAAATAAACAGGATGAGGGCGTATATTCTCTTCATAACCGATATAGCACTTTTGATTTGCCTAAACTACTTCACCTGCTCCACTACTATCTTATCCAAATTATGCAAATACCGTCGCCCCGTTTTCATATCGGCGGCGGATGTCATCTGCATGCTTTCGGGCATTTTATCGGCGGCAATGCCGTTTTTTTCCATAATGATATATACGTGGTCGCCTACCACGGTGTTGTAGAGCTCGTTCCAGGAGTACACTACCTTATAACCATCCGCACCGGTGCAAACAAAATAAAAGCGGCTGAGCAATTTGGGGCTGGTAGTTTTAAATCTGGTGTGCGACAATACGTCCTTCAGCAATATTCCTTTTAGCTTATCATCTTTATGCTTAAAGGCGCCGGTATGGTCGGTTATGTTGATGTCGCCAATTTCGCTGATGGTGTACTGCTTCAACGAATCCAAGGTGATAACCGATTCCTTCTCCACCTCGCCAACAATAGCGAATTTATTGGTTTGCTGGTTTTTTTCCTGCGCCAGGGTGCTGCCTGCGTAAATAAAAAGCAGCATGGTAAATAGTTTTTTCATGGATTAACACGAATAAAAAAGCCCAAAGGTAACCGGGGCTTAACTTTGGGCAAAGTAATAAAATAGTTTTTCAGTTTACAGCCGGGTTAACAAAAAGAAAGGGGGCTAAAGCCCCCATCTTCAAAAACAAAAACAACCTCCCAATTATTTATGCTTTTGCGCTTTGTCGGGGTGTGCTGCTAAACCTTACAGTTTTTAATTTTTATCGAGCTGTGTATTTATCATCACTTGCAATTCTGTTTTAAAACTATCGTCCAAACGGATGCCTTCGGCCGGGCCAGTCTTTAGTAAATGCCTTATCATTTGGTTTATTTTGCCGCTTTGCTTTACGTAAAGCCTGCAGGCTGCACAGCCGTATAGGTGTATGCGCAGTTCGATGCTTTCCTTAAACGTTATTTTGCCGCTCATCCGTTTATCGGTAAGGTAGGTGGCCTTGCGGCAGTTGTATCTTATTCCTTTTAATGGGCTCATTTTACATCCAGTTTTTTTGAAGGCAAGCCCTCAGGTTAAGTTTAGCACGGTGGATAATTACCCAATAGTTGGCCGGGCTTATTTTTAGCTCGGCACAAACCATATCGGTAGGCTCATCGTCCAGGTGCTTCATGGTAAATACAGCTAACCAAAGAGCAGGCAATTTATCCATGCACTTTTTCAGTACGCCGTTAAATTCCTTGCCCTCCAGTGGGTTTCGATCATCCAGGCCGAAAGGCTTTGGAGCATGCTCCTGCTTCCAGTGCCCGTCGTGCCCTTCAAAAAAATCAATCACCTCGCCTTCGGCATTGGTTAGTTCCTGGGTTTTTAGTCCTGAAGCTTTTTTCCGGTACACGTCAATTATCTTATTTTTTAGTATCGCCGTAAGCCAGGTGCGCTCGCTGCTTTTGCCGGCAAAACGGCTCATGGCATTTAAGCCGGCTAAAAAAGTTTCCTGTACCAAATCCTGCGCCTGTTCCTCATTGTTAACACGGGTAAAGGCATACAGATACAAATAGTCGGCATAAGCTTTCACCCAATTTTTGGGGTCGAGCTGATGATCTGTGGGAGGTATTATCATTTCAGCTTGTTATAACAATCGGTTTGTCGTTAGGATATGTAAAACCTTACAGCGAGATTTACATATAATTTTAATAATTACGGCGCGCCGTTTTCCGTATTTAAATTAAGGTACAAAAACCTGTATTTATAAATTTAAATTTATTTGTAAGGATATGGCTTCGGCAACTACTAAGCGTGCAAAAAGAGTATCAGGAATCATGAATACATCAAAAATATTATCAACCCTTGCCATCCTGCTTATTGCGGGCTTTGCATCAATGGCTTTCATCAATAAAAAACCGGCAGGTAAGACCCCGGTAACCTCTAAATTCGATGGCAAAGGCTTTGCGGTGGTGGAGCTATTTACTTCCGAAGGTTGCAGTAGCTGCCCGGCTGCCGATGCGGTAGTTGCCAAAATAGAAAAGGAAAGCGCGGGCAAAGCCGTGTACATTTTGGCTTACCATGTAGATTACTGGAACCGGCTGGGCTGGAAAGATGTTTTTAGCAGTGCCGATTATTCGCGCAGGCAAAACACTTATGCAAAGTGGCTAAATTTAAGTTCGGTTTATACGCCGCAGGTAGTAGTTAACGGGCAAAAAGAATTTGTTGGCTCCCAGGAAGGCACTTTACGTAACGCTATTACCGCAGGTATAATCAAAGCCCCAAAAGGCGAATTAACTTTGAATGGCTTAAATGCAACAAATGGCGATGCCACTGTTAAATATACTGTGGAAGGCGCAGGCAAAAATACCGCGTTGATTTTTGCTTTAATTGAAAAAAATGCCACAACAGCCGTAAAGGCTGGGGAGAACGACGGGCGCACCTTATTGCACGTGCAGATCGTTACCAAAATTGAAACAGTAACATTAAACGGCAGTAAAAGCGGCGAGGCAAGCATCAACCTGCCAAAAAACTTTGCCGCGCAAAATTTTGAAGTGATAGCTTTTGTGCAGAACACGAAAAATGGCGAAATATTAGCCGCATCTCGTGCTGCATTCTCAACGCTTAGCGCAAGTAATTAACTTAATTATCAGACCCTCCCTATAAATGAAAGCCCTAAAAGAAAAACACTCGCCGCTGATGCGGTGGACCCACTGGGTAAATTTCCCCCTCCTCACCATTATGATATGGAGCGGGATGCTTATTTACTGGGGCAACGACGAATATAGTATCACCTTGTTTGGGCATACGTATTTTAAGTTCTTCCCACAGGGGTTTTATGATTATTTCCACCTCTCCAGGCGCCTGTCCGAAGGGATGGCCTTTCACTTCTTGTTTATGTGGTTCTTTGCGCTTAATGGTTTGATCTATGTATTGTATACCATGATCTCGGGCTCCTGGCGCGAGCTGTTGCCACAGCGCAAATCCTTTAAAGAGGCCTGGCTTGTACTGTTGCACGATTTACACATCCGCAAAATGGCACCACCGCAAAACAAGTACAACGCTGCCCAACGCATTGCCTATACCGCTATTATTATAATGGGGGTCGGCTCGTTAATTACCGGCCTTGCCATTTACAAGCCCGTGCAGTTTGCCACCATTACTTGGCTATGCGGAGGGTATCATGTTGCCCGCATCCTGCATTTTGCTTTAACCATTGGCTACGTGTTTTTCTTTTTGATCCATATTATACAGGTAATATTAGCCGGATGGAATAACTTCCGTTCGGTAATCTCCGGCTTCGAAGTTGTGAACGAAGAAGCTAAACCATTAACCGCCTCTGCCCCTAACGAAGATGGAAAACAGTAAGAAACCGAAAAAAGAGCTTAGCATCGATCAAAAGATAAAGCGCCGCAATTTTATCTCCTTCGGCGTGTTTGGGGTAATGGGCTTTGCTGCCTGGGAGGGATGGCAATGGTTATACAAGGCCCCTAAAGAATTGGCTGGTGTAACTGCCGGCGCTAAGACGCCCCTGCGCCGGGCATTGAATAAAACCGAGCTGGCCATGCGCAATTTTTTCAGCAACAACCATTTGGTGAAAACGTACCCAAAAAGCATGGCAGCCAAAAATGTGCGGGTAAACAGCGACATCGGCCTGAAAAGCAAATTTGTTATTGAAGACTGGCGGCTACAGGTGACAAAACATACCGGCGAAACCTTAAGCTTCACCATTGACCAGATTAAAGCCCTGCCCAAAACCGAGATCGTTTTTGATTTTAAATGCGTAGAAGGCTGGGACCAGATACAATACTGGGGCGGGCTAAAAATGATTGATTTTATGGAACATTTTGACCTTGCCGAAGAAACTAAAATGGCCTACGTGGGCCTGATGACGCCGGATAAAGGCTACCAGGTGGGGCTGGACATGCCCAGTGCCGTACACCCGCAAACTATACTGGCCTACGAGATGAACGGGCAACCGATCCCTATGAACCATGGTGCGCCATTGCGGCTTATCATCCCGGTAAAATATGGCATCAAAAACCTAAAGCGGATAGGCAGCATTACCTTTAGCAACACCCGGCCGCCCGATTACTGGGCACGCAGCGGGTACGATTATTATTCGGGCCTGTAATATTACAGGCCCGGGCAAGCTACTGAATTGTTTTAAGCCAATCGCTTGCTTCATCTACGCTATCAAACGTTTTATGCGTGATATCGCCGGTGGATCTTTTAATGGTAAGATCGGCAGAGAGGCGACTAAACGTACTTGGCGAATATACCCAGCCAATATATTTTAACCCGGCTGCTTCGGCCAACGGAAACCATTCCTTTACCACCCAGTCTACCGCGTTGTCCCAAGTGCCTAATACATTGGTGTTATCGTTCAAAATTTTACTGCAATTGTAAGCGCCCAGGGCCTCTAATAGCTTAATACAGCCTGTTTTTACAGAGTGCAGGCTATGGAAACCTTTCCAGTTAGCCAGTATGCAGCTCGCGGCCTCATCATAATCAATTTCTAACCCCTGGTTTTTAAATATCGATGCGTGTTTGCCCTTTGGCTTAACTTTGGAGACGTTTGATAGTGGAAACCTCATGCTGAATGTAGTACCCTTACCGGGAATACTCTCTACCCAAAGGCTGCCATTGTGCTTATTTGCTGCTTCGACTATCTTTAAAAACCCCGACCCTAACTCACGTGCCACGCTTTTTTTGCGGAAACTTAAAAATATTTTATTGATCAAATTCTGATCTATCCCTTCCCCAAAATCCCTTACAGATAATACGAGGTTATTGTCTATAATCTGCCTGTCTATAACTACCCGGTTAGCTTTTGGCGAGAATTTTATGGCATTTTTTACCAAGCTGGCCACCGCGTTTGCTATGCTTTTACGGTTGCCATAATAAATAAAATCGGTTTTCTTTTTCAGGATCAGTGTATGTGTTGCCGGTACGGGCAGCCTGGCAGCAACTTCGTTTAAAAGCCCATTCAACGAAAAATCGCCCATCTGGTATTCCGGTTCGCTCAGTTCGTCGCTGTAGTTTGCCTTAGTGTTTATGCTTTTAACAATATCATCCAGTTCGATGGCGCAATCGCGGATGAGCCGCAAAGTATCAGCTATTTCATCGGGTTCTAAAAGCCCTTCGTTAAACAGGCTGGTTAGGCCAAGCAAACTGGCAATTGGCTTACGAATGCAATGAGAATTTAAAAACGACACTTCCGACATCTGCTCGATCTTTTCGAGCAACCTTTCTTCCATGCGCTGCTTGCTGGTAACATCGTTTATGGTTACAATAATACCGTCGGCTACGGGGTATATATCAATACTAAACCACTTTTGCACCGGCCAAAAGTACTCTGTAAACTGCACGCCCTCCAATTTTTGCAGCGCCCACTCGTAATGGTGGTAAAAATCAGAACCTTTCAATTCGGGGAAAACATCCCATAAATTATGCCCTTTAACGTATTCGCGCTTATAACCGATTAATCTTTCGGATGCCTGGTTCCAATAAATTATCCGCGAGTGGTAATCCATCTGAAAGAAGCCGATCTTGGTTTCTTCCAAAATTTGCTCCAGCTTAAATTCCGTAAAATCCAGCCGGCTTAGTATCTCCTTTTTTTCGTCGATATTTTGCGCCACAACCAGCCGGGCATTAACATTATTATAAACAAACGGGTACGACATGATCTCCACGTTCAATATTCTGCCGCTTTTGGCAACATGCTTAAATTCCCTGTACCTGGTTTTAGTGCCCCTTATATCGGGCAACACTTTAAGCACCAACGGAATTTCCTCGGGCAGGCGCAGGTCCAGAATGGTTTTGCTCAAAAATTCCTTTTTTGTAAAACTATACCGTTTTATAGCGGCGTTGTTTACTTCAATTATCCTAAGCGAGTCTACATCAAATACCCACATTGGCTGTATGCCCAAATAAAATAAAACATCAAATTTCCCTTCAGCCATCCATTCTATTGTAATAGGGGTTTATTCAAATATCGCAATTCTGACTGTAAATGATGGCATTAATTTAAGTGTTGGTTAAATCGTCTTAACGCACGCGGTAGTTCTTAATCACGCCAAATATTTGCATATTGCAGGGCGATGGTGCCCGCTAAACTGCCTCTTTCGAAACAAATAGCTTATGCCTGCGGAATGATAGGCTGGAGTACCATGACCAATATTATTATTGTAATGCTGCCCTACTTTTACCTGCCGCCAAACAACGCAGGTTTAAGGCCGCTCATCCCGCAGTTGCTTGTTTTTGGGGTGTTCAATATTCTCTCGCTTATCACCGCATCTGGCAGGTTCGTTGATGCTTTTTTTGACCCTTTTATTGCTTCGCTTAGCGATAAAAGCAATAACAAACGCGGCCGCCGCATCCCCTATATGAAATGGGCCATTTTGCCGGCTGTTGTTTTTTGCGCTCTAACTTTTTATCCCTGGGTAAAGGGCATTAGCGTACACAACGCCTGGTGGCTTACGGCAACACTTGTATTTTTCTTTATGGGTGCCACGGCGTACATCATCCCCTATAATGCCTTATTGCCGGAGCTTACCCATACTGGTGCCGAGCGGGTGAAACTATCCTCGTTACAGCAAGTGGGTTTTGTTATCGGCATCATCCTTTCGGCCATGGTAAATAATTTCGCCGACCAGATAGAGGCTGCTTTGCATATTACCGACCGCGATACCGCCGTACAATACACTATTTGGGGGCTTTCTATATTCTCGGGGCTGGTAATGCTGGTGCCTGTACTGGCTATTAAAGAAAAACGGTACTCCAACGGCAAGCCCACGCATTTGGCGCTGCTACCCGGCATCAAAAAAACCTTTGAGAACCGGAATTTTAAATATTTCCTCATCTCCGATTTTTCGTACTATATGGCGCTAAGCATTATCTCCAGCGGCTTGCTGTTCTTTATAACTGTGCTGCTTAACCTCCCCGAATCGATGGGCGGCGTGCTGATGGGGGCGATGGTGATTACTTCGCTGGTGTTTTACCCGCTGGTGAATTACTTATCAAAAACGGTGGGCAAAAAGCCTATCGTGCTGTTCTCGTTCGGTTTGCTGAGTTTAATTTTTGTAGCGATATTTTTCCTTGGCAAGGTACCTGTCAATCCCAAAGTGCAGATATACATACTTGTGCTCAGCGCATCTTTTCCGTTGGCCTCGCTGGGTATTTTGCCCAATGCTATCCTCGCCGAAATTGCCCAGGCCGATGCCAAACGCACCGGCGAAAACCGGGAGGGAATGTTTTTTGCAGTAAAATACTTATTTGTAAAATTGGGGCAAACCCTTGGTATAGCGTTATTTGCCTTCCTCACGGTTTACGGTAAAGACCCCGGCAACGACTATGGCCTTCGCCTAAATGGCATCTGCGGCTGCGTGCTTTGCCTGCTGGCGATGGTTTTCTTTGGCAGGTTTAAGGAGCGACGGGGGAGATAGTAGCTTACAAGTGCTGCTGCTTAACCACCGTGTTTATAAACCGCTCTACTACATAGGTAGATAACTGCCCACTCGGGCCGTATAAATTATAATCGAAACCGTGCGTTGCCCATGATAGTTGCAGGAAATAATGTTTAACCCCATTTTGCGTAAGTTTTTTAACCAGCCTGGTGCTATGCCCCGGCGATACCAACACATCGTTATCGCCATGCAGCAGGAGGGTAGGCACCGTTTGCCTGTTTACAAATTCTATAGGCGAGCATTCCACGTACTTTTGCGGCATTGCCGGGTAAGCCCCGCCAACATAATTTTCCATCACCTTGCGCGAATCCATGATCCATTTACTGGATGGCAGCGCGTATCCCCATACCATATCCGCAGGCCCATAAAAATCTATCGCGCCTTTTAAGCCATACTCATTCCGGGTGTAGGCGTACAGCAGTGCTATCTGCGCCCCCGCAGAACGGCCCAGCAGCACAAAATTATTGGTATCTATTTGCAACTCCTCTGCGTGATGTTTTAAATAAGCAAAAGCATCAGCCACATCTGCAACCGGTGCAGGTGTTTGGTGTTTTGGCGCAAGGCGATAGTTCACCGCGGCCACATTATACCCCTTTAATGCAAGATAACTGTTTAGCTCGGGCAGTTCGGAATTATCACCACCAGCCCAGGAGCCGCCGTGTACAATTACAATGCAAGGCCTTTTGCCAATGACTGTAGACTTGTAAAAATTAAGGCTCAATGGCACGTCTTTACCCTTATTGTAAACAAACGACTTATAAGAGACCACCGGCTTAGCTTTAAACATTTTAAAGAAATTAAAAGGCGCTTGTGTGCTATCACCATTCATATCAGCAGTGCCCGACCCAAATGCGGCTACAAAATTCTGTTTAAGTGATGATGCTACTTTATAGGAGCGCACTATGGGCGATAAAAAAAACAGCAATGCCAATATGCCTATGCATATTGAAAGCGCCTGGAATTTGTGCAGCCAAATGCCCGCGATAAGGAACATGGAGGTTATTCCGGCAAATATTAAGGGGAACTCTGTTACTGCAATAGCCAGTAACCATAAGTAATATGCCGGAGCCCTGAAAACGGCCAATAACGATATAAGAAATAACAGAATTATAAATATCAATCTTAGCATGCAGCGGCTAAATTAACAGGTAAACGTAAATTAAAAAAAGGTCCAAAAAAAAACCGAACCTGATAAGGTCCGGCTTTTGTATGCTTATTGTGGCAATTATACCAAGTTTTGTTTTATGTACGAGTAGCTTTTGGTGATGCTATCAAACGGATCGCCGGGGCAAATATCCTGTTCGTTATAAAAATATTGCAAGCCTGCTTTACCGGCATGTTTAAATATATCTTTAAACGGAATTACGCCGTTACCTACTTCGGTAAACATTTGCTTGGCTGTATTGTCCATATCTTTCACGTGCCACAGCGGGAAACGGCCCGGGTTTTCGTTAAACAGCTTAATAGCATCCTGCTTGGCTTTGTATATCCAATAGATATCCATTTCCATTTTTACAAGGTCCTTATCGGTGTTGCTCAACAAAATTTCGTATGGGTATTTGCCATCTTCCTGCTTAAATTCAAAATCGTGATTATGGTAACAAAGCTGTATACCGGCCTTTTTGCAAATTTCTCCCGCTAAATCAAGCTTGTGGGCAGTTTCCTTGTAATGGTCAAGATTTCCGCGTTCGCCATCAAGTAAATAGGCGCACACCATATACTTCAGGCCAACGGCAGCGGCATCATCAACCGCTTTTTGCCATTCGTTCGCAATGGTACCTTTAGCAGTCGGCATGCCATCACCAAGCATGTAATGCCCGCTCGGCATTTTCAGCCCATTATCGTTTAAAACTTGTTTAAACTGTTCGGGTTCCATGCCATAGAACTTTTGCGTACCTGTGTAGGTAGCGCCTTCTACAGTGTTAAAGCCAACTTTAGCCACTTTAGCTAAAGTACCCAGCGGGTCTTTGGCCATAGCATCGCGTACGGTATAAAGCTGTAGACCGATATATTTTTTGTTGCGGGCAAATAAGTTCGGGGCCATTAATAGCCCGGTACCCAATACCGCTGAGGTTTTGAGGAAAGAACGTCTGGAAGTCATGGTACGGTGTTTTAATTGGTTTGTGTAAAAGTAACGCATTCACTATTACAAATCAAATAGACCGTAAAAAATTATTAAGGTTTAATTTGTTGCCGGGCGTGGTTTGTTGCCTTTGTATTTATTTGGCCTGCGGCGCTGGTCATTACGGCCGCCGCCGTGCGGGCGTTCCTGTGCAACGTGTTCAATGCCTTTTAGCTCTTCGGGCAAGTCCTTTTGGGCAACTTCGCGGCTTATCAACTGCTCTATGCTCTTAAGTTTCTTCAGGTCGCGGTCATTTACAAAGGTTATTGCGGTACCGGTGGTGGCAGCACGTGCGGTACGCCCTATACGGTGTACATAGTCCTCGGCATCGCCGGGCACATCGTAGTTAATAACGAGGTCGATACCCTCCACATCAATACCGCGCGATAAGGCATCGGTACCAATAATAACGGGTAATTGCTTGTTTTTAAAGCGAAGCAGAATTTCTTCGCGCTCGCTCTGCTGCAAATCTGAATGGAAAGCAGCTACATCTAACCGTGCCTGCTTCAACTCTTTAGCAAGTGCTTTTACAATTTCCTTACGGGATGCAAAGATGATAGAGCTTAGGTAGCCACCATCTTTTAAAAGCATTTTTAGCAGCGGCGTTTTTTGTCCGTCGTGCACGCGGTACACTTGCTGGTCGATACCGGCAGCCGGTTGCGAAATGGCAATGTTTATTTGCTGCGGATTACTTAAAATGGCTTTTGCCAGGTTACGGATCCTGCCCGGCATAGTGGCCGAAAACAAAAGCGTTTGGCGTTTTTTGGGCAGGTAGCTGATGATGCGCATAATATCATCGCTAAAACCCATATCCAGCATACGATCGGCCTCATCCAACACCAGGTGCGTAATGTGGTTAAACTTTAGTACGCCCGATGTAAGGTGGGCTATCAGCCTGCCCGGTGTGGCAATAATAATGTTTACACTGTTTTGTATGCCGCGGCGCTGCTGCTCGTAAGCCATGCCATCGCCTCCGCCAAAAACAGCCTGCGAACTAATGCCTGTAAAATAGGCGAGCCCTTCTACCTGCTGATCTATCTGCTGGGCAAGCTCGCGTGTGGGGGCAAGCACCAGGGCAGTAGTTTGATGCGTGTTGCTGTTAGCAATAAAATTTAAAATTGGCAGCAAGTACGATGCGGTTTTACCGGTGCCTGTTTGTGCACAGGCTATAAGGTCGTCGCCATTCATAATAACCGGGATGGTCATTTCCTGTATGGGGGTAGCCTTGGTGTAACCCATGCTTAGTACGCCTTCTAATAATTGTTCGTTGAAATTGAAATCCTGAAAAGTCACTATATTCTGTAAGTAAATTACGCAAGGTAGTCATTTTGTTTTTAAAAAGGGGTAAGCATCAGTACGGTATCTCTAATTGCTTAAAAAACCAGCCCCGCAAAAAGCCTTAGTGTCAGACTAACGTCTGTTTTTTTAACGGTGTAAGCAATTGCCAAACAATCCCCGTGCTGATGCTGTAATTATAGCACACGTTTAAAAAAAATCGTATAAAGCAATAATGTCGACCCCTATAAGGCCTATTTTTAAAATACTTACCGTCCTAATTATTTTGATCCCCCTCTCCCGTAGCACTGCATCCGCAGCTGAAACCGACACCATAAAGGTAAAAGGTGCAACGGTTATTCAGGACACCATTACTTCATTAATAGCTGCCCGCCTCATCAACCGCGAATTTAACGATGTCTATGTGCAAAACCTCCGATCATCGTTCTTCGGGCAGGAGCTTTTCCAGCCTATAAAAACCCAGTTGGTTGCCGATGTGGTAGCCAATTTTGTGGTGTACAACACACCCAAATCGCGCCTGTTTGTAAACGCTTTTACAAGGGTAAAGATAAGGCTGTTGAGCACGCCCGGCGCACCGGTAAAATCGCCAAGCTATATGCCGGGCATCCAACTATTTTATAGGCTTAACCATGATGTGTTTAAACCGCAGTTTCTATCCGGCGGCTATACGCACCATTCCAACGGCGTGCGCGGCCCAACTTTGCTGACCGATAACAGCTTTAATGTAGATAGTGGCAAATTCTCTACAAATTTTTACACGCTTAATTATACCGCTGGCAAACGCACCGATAAGCCCAACATGACTGTCAACCAATACAAAACTATTGGGATAGAACTGCACAGCGGCTTGTTTGGCAAGGGCACGGCCGTTGGACTAGCCGGGCGTTACGGCTGGGTACGCGTAAATGGCAGCTACATGCTCAACCTGGCAAAAGCGTACAACGACCCAATAAAGCCGAACAATAAGCTTTTCGCCAACTGGCAGCGCCTGCAGTTTGATTTTACTTACATAGCCGATAAGTACGAAAACTATAAGGCCTTCAACATCAAAAAAAGGCTGAATGTAAGCCTCAAATATTACTACCACCTGCCTTTCCTTCAGGATGTATCGGTAATGGCCGGCGGCGGCTATCGCGGGCAGGATGACTATAATATTTCGTTCCAAAATAGCTATGGCTATGGGATGATCGGGTTGGCATCGGGCTTATCGTTTTTATTGAATAGGTAAGTTAGTTCTTCAACCATCGCTGTTAAAACGCAGGGCACAGTCTTGTTTCCGGCTTCTTGCCTCTTACTTCTCTCCTCCTCTGTAATTTTTTTGATTGATTAAACGTTAAAGTAGCATCAACCAAAATAAATATTACTTTTACTACCCAAACAAAACAAATTGCAGCCAGTTCTGCGCTGCTAAAACGAAACCGTATGAAAAAATTAATTTTAAGCGCTTTGGCCTTGTCGGCAGTTAGCTACACCGCATTTGCCCAAAAAGAAGTGAAATTATTTGATGGCAAAACTACCACCGGCTGGCATGCCTACAACAAAACCGGCGCAGGTTCGTGGAGTGTGGTGGATGGCGCACTGCAGTTAGACCCAACATCGCACGAAGCATCTGACCTGCTTACCGACGGCGAATACGAAAACTTTGAATTATCTATCGACTGGAAAATTGCCGAAGGCGGAAACAGCGGAATCATCTTTGGCGTACACGAAGACCCATCATTAAACGCTACTTACCTTACCGGTGTTGAGATGCAGGTTTTGGATAACGTAAAAGCAGAAGACAATAAAAAGCCAAGCCATTTGGCTGGTAGCTTATATGATATGAAACCGGCACCCGCTACCGCGGCAAAACCTGCAGGCGAGTGGAATAAGGTAAAAATACGCAAACAGAACGGGCAGCTTACCTTCTGGTTAAATGGCGTAGAAACTGTTAACGTGCTAATAGGCAGCCCGGAGTGGACAGAAATGCTGAACAACAGCAAATTTAAAACCTGGGAAGGCTTTGCTAAATACCCTAAAGGCCACATTGCTCTACAGGGCCACGGCGCTGTTGTAGCTTACAAAAACATCAAAATAAAACAATTATAAGCGGGGGCTTATCAACCCATAAGTGAAATTTTTTTTTCAATGGAAGATTTGCAGATCAAAAAGTCGGGCACTACGTACGATGTGGTAGTGGTAGGCTCGGGTGCGGGTGGCGGTATGGCCGCATACGTACTGGCCAATGCAGGCGTTAAGGTTTTAATGCTGGAAGCGGGTGCCAATTTCGACCCAAAGACAGATTCGCAGCAATTGCGATGGCCCTGGGAATCGGCACGCCGCGGAGCAAGCAGCACCCGCCCATTTGGCGATTTTGATGCCGCCTATGGCGGATGGGAGATAGAAGGCGAACCCTATACCACTAAGGACAAAACGGAGTTTTACTGGTTCCGCTCGCGCATGTTGGGTGGGCGTACTAACCACTGGGGGCGTATCAGTTTGCGGATGGGTCCGGTTGATTTTCAACCTACAGACGGGCTTACCGACCCATGGCCGATAACCTACGATGATATAAAACCTTTTTACGATAAGGTAGATCGCTTGATAGGCATATACGGTACCAAAGAAAATTTAGAGAACGAGCCGGACGGGATTTTCCTGCCCCCGCCGAAACCACGGTTAAATGAATTATTCATTACGCAGGGCGCACGCAAAGCCGGCGTAAAGGTTATTCCGGGCCGTGGTTCGGTGCTAACGGAGGCTTTGCCAGGCAATAAAGACCGCGGCGCTTGTTTCTTTTGCGGGCAATGCGGCCGAAGCTGTAAAATTTATGGCGATTTCTCGGCATCATCCTGTTTGGTTATTCCGGCTGTTAAAACCGGCAACCTTAAGGTAATAACAAATGCCATGGTACGCGAGGTATTAACGGACAAAGACGGCCTTGCAACCGGCGTATCTTACGTAAATAAAGAGGATATGCAGGAGTACCAGGTAAACGCCAAAACGGTAATTCTTGGTGCGAGCGCAGGTGAATCGGCGCGGATACTCCTCAATTCAAAATCAAGCGCCCACCCGGGTGGTTTGGCCAACAGCAGTGGCGTTGTGGGCAAATACCTACACGATTCTACGGGCTCCAGCGCCGGCGGCTTCCTACCGCAACTCTTGGACCGTAAGCGTTATAATGAAGATGGTGTAGGCAGTGTACACATTTACTCGCCATGGTGGCTTGATAATAAAAAACTGAATTTCCCGCGTGGGTACCACATCGAATACGGTGGCGGCTTACACATGCCGTCGTACGGTTTCGGCTTTGGCATGCATAAAATGAATGGTGCCGTTCCGGATAGGAATGGCAAACCAAAAGACGCAGGCGGCTACGGCGCTTCGCTGAAAGATGATTACCGCCGCTTTTACGGCACGCAGGTAGGAATGGCCGGGCGCGGTACCGCTATTGCGCGAAAAGAAAATTACTGCGAGATAGACCCAAATGTGGTGGATAAATTCGGCATCCCCGTATTGCGTTTTAACTACACCTGGACCAACGACGAGATAAACCAGGCCAAGCATATGCAGGATACATTTGAGGAGGTATTGCATAATATGGGTGCCATACACGGCGCCAAGCAAGGCCCGGAAACAAATTACGGCCTGGAAGCTCCGGGAAAGATCATCCATGAGGTAGGTACCGTACGTATGGGTAACGACCCATCGAAATCTGCACTGAACAAGTACTGCCAGGCGCACGATTGTAAAAACCTTTTTGTGGTAGATGCAGCACCATTTGTGCAACAGGGCGATAAAAATGCTACCTGGACAATCCTGGCCCTAAGCATGCGCACCGCAGAATATATTTTGGCTCAACGTAAAAAACTTAATGTATAACGCATCATGAACAGACGCGACTCCCTAAAAGCACTTGGCTTGGGCACACTATCGGCAACTGTATTGCTGGAAGCCTGTAAAACGCCTGATAAAAATAGCCCCGAAGCTGCTGCTGATGCCGCCGCAGGCACGCCCGGCCGCCAGCCTGCCGAACTAGAGCGGGAAAAGAAACTGATGGCGGATAAATACTTTACCGAACACGAGATGGCTACCATTACGGTACTTGCAGATATAATTATCCCTAAAGATGATAAATCGGGTAGTGCATCTGATGCTAAGGTACCCGAGTTTATAGAATTCATTGTAAAAGATATACCCGACCACCAATTGCCGATGCGCGGCGGTTTACGCTGGCTGGATGTACAGAGCCTCAATCGTTACGGCAAAACTTTCGTAGCAAGTTCGTCTGCGCAGCAAACTGAACTGGTAGACCTTATAGCCTACCCTGAAAAAGCAAAACCCGAAATGCAACAGGGCGTGGCGTTTTTCAACCGTATGCGCGACCTTACAGCCACCGGTTTCTTTACCACAGAAATGGGCGTAAAAGACCTTGGCTTTGCAGGTAACTCACCAAACAAATGGGTAGGCGTACCTGCCGATGTATTGAAACAATACGGGATGGAAAATTTGGTCGTGTAAGTACCGGACAATTTATTTACCAACGAAATCAAATACTCGACGATACTAAAAGCGTTCCGCAAGGAGCGCTTTTTTTATTGGTGCCGATTCAGAATTGTGCGGCCCTTAAATAAACCACTTCTTCCGAATTGCAATTTTTATGGCTGATGCTTTATTGGATACATGCAGCTTATCGTAAATATTGGCAATGTGTTTGCGTACGGTATGCGGGCTGATGAAGAGGCGCTCGCCTATTTGGGTGTAGTTTAACCCGTCAACAATTCTGTTTAGTATCTCGAGTTCGCGCGGGGAGAGTACGCAATCATTTATTTCTTCGTTGGGTTGTCCTACCGTGTCGGAGGTATTGCGGAGCATGGCCAGCGCCTTACGGGCTATCCGCGGAGACATGGGCACCCCGCCTTCGTAAACAATTTCGGTAATAGCCTTTACAATGTTGGATACCCGCTCGTCTTTCAATAAATAACCGCTTGCCCCTGCTTTGATGGCCTCAAAAAGCTTCTCGTCGTCATCAAAAACGGTGAGCATTAAAAAATGCACATCGGGGTAAACTTCCTTCGCTATAAGTACCGCCTCAATGCCATCCATTATAGGCATTTCAACATCCATTAGCACTACCTGCGGGCGCTCACTCTCTTTAAAAGCTTTCATCCCTTCTAAAAAAGCCGAGCCATCCGGCGCCTGTAACACAACGCTGATCTCTTTATAATAAGCTATCTGCTCGCTTAATGATTGCCGCAATATGCGTTTATCATCAACAATGGCAACCGGTATACTCATGGGTTTAAGGGGAATAGGTTTATAAAAATAGAAAAATAAATTTATAAAGCCGCCCCTTTCTGCCGGGGGCAGCCTTATAAATTTCTGCATATGGGTGTTGATAGTACCGCTACATGGCTGTTAGTTTTTGTTGCTGCTACCTTCCGGCTTGCGCAACCCGATGAACATAATGCCGATGCTAATCAATCCCAATACTAACGTATTCATTGCTAACCGCTTGTAATTGGCTTAAAAATCGAATCCTAAGCGGCCACCAATAAAGCCTGCACCGCTATAACCTTCGTACCTAACGCTAAGGTCAAGCGCGCCCAATTTTAGCCCTACGCCAGGTGCATAAGTAAATGAAGAACCGCTGGCCGATATAGTACCACCATTCCCGTTGCTTGCATACGACTTCGCAATGGTCATACCAGCTTCGCCAATTGCATAAAAGTTGCTGCTCAGCATATACTTGTAGCCCGCTTTAATAGGGATATTTATTTGTGTTTTTAGTTTGTAGCCGCCGCCCAGGTCTTTAGGGATAAAAGCGATAGCACCTGTGGTAATAGTAAAAGCGCTTGATTCATCAATACCAATAGTTGCACGCAAGGTTGCGCCTGCGCCAACACTATAAGCATTGCCTAAATTGCCAACCGGCAATGCGGCTTCTAAGCCAAGCCCAAGAGAGAACTTTTTAACGTCGCCATCTTGTGCGTAAAGTTTTGAGGTGGTTACAGCTGCCAGCATTACAATAACCAGCGTAAAGAATTTTTTCATTGTTTTAAGGATTTGTGTTTGTGATTTATTATTGTTTTTTAATAACACTAAACAACAGCAATAAGAGCTGCGCATCAATACCACATATGTAGTATATTCAAGTACTCCATGCCCGTTCATTGTGTACTTGTTACGCTAAGCTGTTTATTATTAAGTATATACATTTTATTAAATTTTAATGTATGTTTAGCGCATCTTATAAACCTCAATATTTATCGCGATGAAATTTTTTGCAGCAATAGCCTGTTTGTTTATGCCTTTAGTAACCTTTGGCCAGGTTAAAATTGATACGGATACGCTATCATTAAACAAGAAGAACTTCTCGGATTCGGCCTCTGTAAGAAAGCTGATAGATGGTGTATTCGATCACAAAGAGGAAAACCCAGGCAACGCATTAACGCTGCTCACTTACGCCTACAACCGCGCCGTTGCATTAAAAAACACCAAGCTACAGGCCGGTGCCATAAACGTAACTGCGGCCATTTATACAGACCAAGGGCAGTACCAGAAAGCGCTTGCCACGAATTATGATGCTTTAAAACTTTTTGAAAAAATCGGCGACAACTACGGCACGGCCATGGTTTTAAGTAACCTTAGCCGGGTTTACAGCGCATTAAATAAAAATAAAGATGCTATGGATTACCTAAAAAGAGCCGAGGAAATTGCTGTAAAAAATAAATTGGAAAAGGTACTTGCTTATGTATATTCCAATTACTCGCTTACCTACACTCAACAGGGGCAGCTAAAACCTGCTTTAAATTATTCGTTAAAGGTTGATACCCTTGATAAAAAATTGGGGCTTAAGTTAAACCAAGGCAGGAATGCCAATAACACAGGCGCTATTTATTATTTCCTGGGCGATTTTGAGAACGCCTATAAATATTTTGATCATGCCCGCCGGGTAGCAACCGAAGCTAACGATTCTATCACCGTAAACCAGGCTATTACTAATATTGGCGAGTATTATGAGATAAAAAAAAGGAACCCATTGCCAAGCTATATGCAAGCGCTGGCTTACTTCGAAAAGACAAAAAACAATGCGCTGGTTAATTACGTGGCGACTGACATTTCCAACTATTACAAAAGCAAAGGCAATTTCGACCTTGCCCTACAGTATTATCAAAAAGCAGTAAAGGCCGGCGAAGCAAACTCGGGCCTGCAAGCAAAAAAGAACCTTGCACTGATACAAACCCAATACGAAACCGAAAAAAAGGAGCAGAAAATAGCTATCCTCAACAAAGAAAATACCATCCAAAAACTATCTATATCCAGCCGGAATAAAACTATTGGCATTATAGTCGGGCTGTTTGTTTTATCGCTGATATTGGGTGGATTGTTTTATAACCGTCATCAACTAAAACAAAAAGCATTAATGCAGGAGCAGATGCTGAAACAACAGGATGTGCTGACCAAAGCCGTTGTCGACGCGGAAGAGAACGAACGCAAACGCATAGCCAGCGACCTTCACGATGGCGTTGGCCAACTCTTTTCTGCTGTTAAGATGAATTTAGGCGGGCTGTTCGACAGGATCACGATGGAACGTGAGGAAGACCGCTTCCTGGCGGAAAATACGCTGGCGCTGGTGGAAGAAAGCTGCAAGGAGGTGCGTACCATATCGCACCAAATGATGCCCAATATGTTATTGCGTACGGGCATCGCATCAGACCTTAAAAGCTTTATAGAAAAGATAGATGCCGACAGCCTAAAAGTCTCTCTGGAAGCGTCGGGCTTTAAAAACCGGCTGGAAAGCAATGTAGAAACTATGCTTTACCGCATCATACAGGAGAGCATCAACAATGTTATTAAGCATGCAAAAGCCACACACTTGAAAATTATCCTCAACCGTACCACAGCAGGGATCGAAGCATCCATACAAGATAATGGTGTTGGTTTCGATAGCAGCAATTTAGATGCGTTTAATGGTATTGGTTTAAAAAACGTGCAAACGCGTATTGCTTACCTTAAGGGTACAATAAGTTACAGCTCGGCACGGGGGCAGGGCACCAAAGTAACTATTTTTGTACCGGTTGATTAATGAAGCAGACGCTCATCCGTTCGTACTCCTGATCGTTTTAATTGCAACCAATTAAAATTTAGCCACTGGTTATTTTATTGTAATTAATATATATTATTAAAAATTTAACCCGCCCCCGGCTTAAATTATAAACCTGATATACCCTTATGAAGCGATTGATTTTAGTGCTGCTATTGCTGCCTGCTATTGTATTGGCTCAAAACCCAACTGTAGATAGCCTTAAAAAGGCTTTAACGACAGCCAAAGCCGACACCGCCAAAGCGGTTATTTACTACCAAATAGCCATGGAACTACAGGGCATAGACCCACCAGCATCCCAAAAGATGGCCGACCGGGCGTTGGCTATCTCCACAAAGGCCAACTATTATAAAGGGATGGCTGATATTTACTATTTCAACGTTGCACAAAGCAATTACCGGGGCGATTTTGAAGGGATGCGGGTAAATGCCGAGAAATGCCTGCAAATAGCAAAAAAACATAATCTACCCGTAAACGAGGCCTCCGCTCATAACGGGTTGGGGATATACTACTGGCAAACAGGCAATTACACCGAGGCGGTTAAGAACCACCTTGCATCGTTGAAAATACGCGAGCGATTGAACGATGAAAAAGGTATTGCCTCCTCTGCCGGTAATTTAGGTTTAGTATATCTGGATAATGAAAAACTTAACGAGGCAGAGAAGTATGCCACAATAGGGCTGCAAATGGGTAAAAAAATCAATAATACAAACATCCAGATCAACTGTATGCACACCCTTGCCAATTTGTACAGCGCACGCAAACAATATGACAAAGCACTAAAAATAGATATAGAGGCGCTTCCTATTTGCGAGGCAACAAGCAACCAGCGGGGAATGTCGCTCATTTATTCTAACATGGCGCATTGTTACGAGGCGCAGCAACAATACGACAAAGCCCTTACCTACCAGTTTAAAGTGTTAGAAATAGACAAATTTTTTGGCGACCCCAAGCAAATGAGCGACACCTATTTAAACATTGGCGAGATCTATAAAGGCAAGGCGCAATTTACCGAGGCACTCGCCTGGTTAAAAAAATCCTTGCCTCTGGCGCAGCAAACCAAATATAAAATGGGCGAAAAAAACGTTTGGCGGGTGCTGAGCATCGTTTACGAAAAAATAGGCAACTATAAGGAATCGCTGGCGGCTTATCAAAAATACCAGGATTTGAACGCATCTGTTATCAACGAAAAAAATGATAAAGAAATAGCAGCGATGCAAACCCAATACGAAACCGAAAAAAAGGAGCAACAGATATCTATCCTCAATAAGGAGAACACTATCCAAAAACTATCCATATCCAGCCGCAATAAAACTATTGGCTTTATAGCCGGGTTGTTTGTGCTGGTGCTTATTTTGGGTGGCTTGTTTTATAACCGTCATCAACTAAAACAAAAAGCATTAATGCAGGAGCAGATGCTGAAACAACAGGATGTGCTGACCAAAGCCGTTGTCGACGCGGAAGAGAACGAACGCAAACGCATAGCCAGCGACCTGCACGATGGTGTAGGGCAGTTATTCTCGGCGGTGAAAATGAACCTTGGCGGCTTATTTGACAGGATAACAATGGAGCGGGAGGAAGACCGATTCCTGGCGGAAAATACGCTGGCACTGGTAGAAGAAAGCTGCAAGGAGGTGCGTACCATATCGCACCAAATGATGCCGAATATGCTATTGCGCACGGGCATCGCATCCGATTTGAAAAGTTTCGTCGAGAAAATAGATGCCGACAGCCTAAAGGTATCACTGGAAGCATCCGGATTTAAAAACCGCCTGGAAAGCAACGTGGAGACTATGCTGTACCGCATTATTCAGGAAAGCATCAATAACGTTATTAAACATGCCAAAGCTACGCACCTCTATATCACCCTTAATCGTGTACCCAAGGGTATCGAAGCTTCTATACAGGATAACGGCGTGGGGTTCGATACAAGCAAAGCTGAAACCTTTACAGGCATTGGCCTAAAGAACATCCAAACGCGTATAGCCTATTTAAAAGGCACCATTGCTTATAACTCGGCACCGGGGCAAGGTACCACGGTAACTATTTTTGTGCCGGTTGATTAATTGATAGAAGCGACAAAGCCCGGGTATAATTAAATACCACGGGCCTCTCATCACTCACCATCTTTCGTCAGTCCACTATCTTAACCGAGTCGGTATTTGGGCCGTTTGTTTCCGTTCGGGTGTTGCCGGGGTCGGTTATCCATTGCCCGTCAACAATAAATTTATAGCGTATTTTGCCGGGCTCGCTATCGGCAGAGGCTACCCACTTATCGCCTTTGCGCTCCAGTTTGGTTTCATTTGCGCTCCAGCCGTTAAAAGTGCCGGCAACGTAAATTTCTTTGGCATTATCAAAACCCTTAAGCTCGAAGGTTACCGGTTTAAACAGCGGCTTACTGGCATCAAGTTCTTTCACCCATTCGCTTAAGGCGTCCTTCCACACCTGCTCTTTTGTTGTGGCAATAGTTGCCCGCATAGCCAATTGCTGGGCTTTGTATAATGCCAGTTTGGTATTAATCAGCGTATCCGGCTGTACACCCACATGCTCCCAGTTTGCTTTGGTAATAGGGTTGATTGCTTGCCCAATGGGTACAAAAACCCTGAAATGGTTATTGGCCCTAATGTCGCCACCTGGGTTAGCGCCGCCGCTGGTTGGCTGCCCAATCAGCGTGGCACGCTTTAAGTTTTTCAGGTCGTACGCCAATTCCTCCGCTCCCGAAAAAGTGTTCCTGCTGATAAGTACATAAATAGGCTTATTTAAATACTTTTTACCGGGCACGTAGGCGTAGGTGTAACTTTGCGTTAGCTTATTATCCTTGCGGTATTGGATATCGTTTAAATGCACCGGCGATTCGAAAAAGTAGCTGCAAATAAACGGTATAGCATCCGGCGACATGCTGCCTCCGCAGTTGCGCAGGTCGATGATCAGGGCATCAGTATGTGCAAGGTAGTTCATCATGGCGGCGTACTTTTCGCCCGCCATTTCGGGGGTAACAAACACACCGATATCCAGGTATCCGATATTGCCCTTCAGCACATCAATTTTGTTGATGCCGTAGTTGGTATGCATCAGCATATTGCCAAGCCCTTCGCGTTGCTCGGGTGGGATGCTCATCAACTCGCGCTCTTTCTCTACAGGCAGTTCCTCGGGGAAATAGGATGCACGCAGGTGCTTATCATTACCTGCGGTTTGCAGGTCGTTGGTTAATGCCTGGGCAAACTGGTTGCCATCGGTAATTTTGCCATAGGCTTTTTTGGCCTGCTGTTTACGCAGGTAAACTTCAATTTTTTTTGCCACATCTGGGAACACGTAGCGGTTATTTACAACAGCAATTATGCTATCTACGGCTTGGTTCTTTTGTTTTTCGGTTAATTGGGCAACTGCATAGCCAGGGTTTTGCTGCGCAAGCGCCCCTGCGGTTATAAGTCCAAGGAGCAGGCTTGCAAATAAATGGCGTCTCATGATATTAGGTTTTTATTATTATCAGACTACGATAATAAATTAAGCGTTACACCTCAAATACATAAAAATGAGTTAAATTGTACCGCCATTATAAAACCTATGTATTTTATACTCTCTAAGGTACTTTATATACTTATTTTACCCTTTATGTGGGTATTTGGCATGCTGGTGTACGCCATTTTCACAAAAAATACCAAAAGGGCGCGCAAATTGCTTATTGCAGCGGTGGTGATCATTTACATTTTTGGCAACCCCTTGCTGGTCAGGTTTTACTCTAATTTTTGGGATATAAAGGCTTATAACCCCGGCAATACTAAATACAGCAGCCTTATACTATTGGGCGGTTTTGTATCGGAAGACGAAAACAAACAGGGCTTTTTTAACGATGCCGATGACCGGTATACCGAGGCCGTCAAGTTGTTAAAAAACGGCACAGCATCGCACCTGTTGTTTACCGGCGGTAACGGCAACCTAAATCCCGATGGTTTCCAGGAGGGTATTTTTGTACAGGCGGAGCTGCGCAAATTAAACATACCCGATAGCGCTGTGTTAATAGAGAGCCACGCTCGTAACACTTTCGAAAACGCCTCGTTATCAAAAGCCATCCTAAAAAAAACCACCTTAAAACCTCCTTATTTATTAGTAACCTCTGCCTTTCATATGCGGCGGGCACAACTCATATTTAAAAAAGCCGACATACCGGTAGTTGCTTACCCATGCGACTATTATAAAACCAACAGAGCAGGAATATCTTTTTGGGATATTTTTCCTGATCCTGTAGTTTACGGCAAATGGAACACTTATATTAAAGAATTAATTGGCTACATGGTAGCCCAGCTAAAATAAAAATGAAACGGATACTTATTTTATCAGTGCTAAGCGTAATTTGCCTGCAATATGTACAGGCCCAAACCACCGCTAACAAAACAACATCGGGCAATCCTATTTTCCAGGGCTGGTACGCCGACCCTGAAGCAACTATTTTTGGCAAGGAATATTGGGTTTACCCCACTTACTCGGATAAGTACGAGAAGCAGGTTCATTTCGATGCGTTTTCATCAACCGACCTGGTTAATTGGACAAAGCACGATAATGTCCTCGATTCATCTAACGTAAAATGGGCCAAGCGGGCTATGTGGGCGCCGGCCATTGTTAAAAAGGATGGCAAATACTATTTCTTTTTCGGCGCAAACGATATCCAAAACAATGAGGCCATGGGTGGCATTGGCATAGCAGTGGCCGATAAACCCGAGGGCCCTTTTAAGGATTACCTGGGCAAGCCGCTAATAGACAAGTTTTACAATGGTGCCCAGCCGATAGACCAATTTGTTTTTAAGGATAAAGACGGGCAGTACTACATTATTTACGGTGGTTGGAGCCACTGCAACATTGCTAAACTTAAAGATGATTTTACAGCTATAGTACCGTTTGAAGATGGCAGCATGTTCCGTTCTATAACCCCCAAAGGCTACGTGGAAGGGCCTGTGATGTTTATCCGTAAGGGCAAGTATTATTTTATGTGGTCGGAAGGCGGATGGACAGGGCCTGATTACCGGGTTGCATATGCCATTGCCGACAATTTAAACGGACCCTTTAAGCGAATAGGAACCGTTTTAAAACAGGATGCCGCCGTGGCTACCGGTGCAGGTCATCATTCGGTAATCAATATCCCGGGCACCGACGATTACTATATTGTTTACCACCGCCGCCCGCTTACCGAAACCGATGGCAACCACAGGGTAACCTGCATTGATAAAATGGCCTTTGATGCAAATGGCTTTATTATACCCGTGAAAATTACCTACGAGGGCGTAAAACCCAGAAAGATAAAATGATGCATAAACGTTTGTGAAACGGGTACTTCATATTGCTATCTACATAATTGCCATACTGGCAGTAAGCGATAGCTATGCCCAAGTACCCGAGTTCACTTACCCAAATGTAAACTCGTTTAAGTTGGGCACACCTATTGTGCCCATAAGACCAACGCAATTAGGGGGAGCTGTGCCGGCCACGGTGTTTTGCCAGATAACCACATTCGCCGGCACAGGGTCGCCGGGTGCCGCCAATTCAACTTCGCCGTTATCGGCAAGTTTTAAGGCCCCTCACGATTTGCATATTGATGCAGCAGGCAACATTTATATTGCGGATGCCGGCAACAACATGATCCGCAAAATAAGCCCCGATGGCACGGTTACAACCGTTGCGGGTACCGGGGTGGCAGGCTCGGCAGATGGTATTGGCAGCGTAGCAACCTTTAACAACCCAACCGCCATTGCGTTAGATAAACTCGGGAACATTTTTGTTGCAGACCGGGATAACCACGTGATCAGGCAAATCAACGCAGCGGGTGTGGTAACTACCTTAGCCGGCAAAGCAGGGGTATCGGGCATGGTCAATTCGCAAGGGGATTTTGCGCGTTTTAACCTCCCATCGGGGCTTGCTGTGGATAAAAATGGTGGATTATATGTTACCGACTATGGAAATAACCTTGTACGACATTTAGGCTTCGACGGCACCGCGAGCACTATTGCCGGCGATCGTACTTCGGGCTGGGTAGATGGCCAGGGCACCGGGGCTAAACTTAATGCGCCTCTCGCCGCTTACTTTGGCTCAAACGGTATTTTTTACCTTGGCGATGATTCGCATATACGCACTATTGATAATGATGATAATGTAGTTACCATTGCGGGTAGCTTTTTTAGCGGCTCGTTTGACGGCTTAGGTAAGAGCGCCCGTTTCAGTATCCCATCGGGCATTGTACGGGATGCCGCGGGTACCATTTTTATTGCTGATTATGGCAGCAGCCTTATACGCCGCTATGGTACAGATGATTTGGTTACTAACTTATCTTCCAAACCGCTTAATGGCCCCGCGGGTTTAGATATTGATAAAGATGGCAACCTATATATAGCCGACGAAAAAAATAACGTTATCTGCAAAATGGTAACAACCGGCTATTACCTGGAGCCGGCGTTGCCCGCAGGCCTTACATTTGATAGCAGAACGGGCGAGATAAGCGGTACGCCAACGCAAACTTTACAAACATCTAACTATAGCGTTATAGGTTACAACACGGCGGGCAAGTACGCTTATTCCTTTACATTAGAGGTGCGCGAGGCCGAGTTAAAACCGCAAACCCTTACATTCGGCACGCTTGCAGATGCAGCTGTTGGCGCCCAGGATATTGATCCGGGCGCCACAAGTACAAATCCTAAAATCCCAATCACTTACACCAGCAGCGACTTTGCGGTAGCCACCATTGCAAATGGCAAAATCCATTTGGTGGGCGAGGGCACCGCTGTTATAACCGCCCATCAAAAAGGCAACATTGAGTATGCCGCTGCCGAAGATAAATCTCAGCCTATAAAAGTAGGGCCCGAGCCAGATTTTGAAAAACCAACGGTAGAAGCGCTAAGCGGGCCTTTTATTTTTGCGCTAGACCAGTTCGGCACCTATACCGTAAAGGCAGAGCAGCTCGCCCAAATAATACCGCAGCCACAAACGCCGCCTTTGACAATTACTGTAAGGCCAACCCCTAATTTTACATGCGAAGATATCGGCACGCAAACGATAACCGTAGGTGCCGGCTACGGCCCCGACCCTGCCGACCCGCTGAATGCAGAATTTGATGAACCCAGCGCAATCTCCTATGATGCCTCGTCGGGCAATTTTTACGTTTCAGACCAGGCGTTTACCAAGGTGAGAAAATACGGAATCGATACCCGCGTAACTACGCTTGCAGGGGGTGTAAACGGTTATCGTGATGGCACCGGGGCAAATGTTGGTTTCAGTGCCAACCTACTCTCGCTCGCAAACGACGGGCAGGGCAATACCTATGTATGCGATGTTTTTAACAATGCTGTACGCAAAATAACGCCCGACGGTGTTACCGTAACATTTGCGATGCCCGCATTGCGGACTGCTAACGGCGGCCAAACCTTTACCGCCGAATCTATAGCGGTAGACCGTTTTAACAATATCTACGTGGCCAATAAAAACCAAATATTTAAGGTAACACCCGATGGCAGCACCGCAACGCCATTTGCAGGGGGTTTTGCCGGCGTAACCGGCCTTACGTTTGATAGGAACGGCGATATGTTTGTGAGTATAAATGATTATAGCAATGGCAACAGCGTGCGTAAAATTACGCCGGCCGGCATCGTTACCACACTTTACTCCTTGCCTTCTGCGGCTGGTTTTGCCCGCCTTGTGGTAGATAGTAAAGGGAATGTTTTTGTGGGTTCAACCACAGGTGTAATTTATAAAATCACCCCCGATGCCCAATTCTCTATATATGCCGGGGCCGGCGAAGGTTTTGCCGACGGATCGCTCCTCACAGCAAGATTTCATAACCCTCAGGGTATCACTATAGATCCTGCTGACAACCTTTACATAGCCGATTCTGACAATCACCGCATCCGAAAGATTACCACCAATGGCAAAGTTACTACCTTGGCAGGCTCTGGCCAGCCCGGGCCAAAAGATAACACAAATAAAAGTAATGCTGCCAAGGTGACGGTGCAAGTAACTATTGTTAGCGAACTTAAATTCAGCACCACCCAGGCTAACGTTACTATACCTGCTGCTGCAAGCTGCCCGGCTTTTTTGCCCAATTATGCTGATGGTGCCCGCGCACTAAGCACCTGCGCTAATAAGATAGATATTAAACAATCGCCTGCGGCGGGTTCGCCGGTTACCATAGGCCAACCAATAACTGTAACGCTTACCGCCAAAGACAACCTCGGCCAAACAAAAGATCAAACTTTCACCGTATCGGCCGTACCCTTGCCCAAACCAACGGTAACTGTTGTGCCTACAACATCGGCACGCTGCGATGGCGGCCCTATTTCATTTAAAGCGCAGCCACAGGGCGAAGGCAACGCGCCATCTTATATCTGGCTTGTGAATGGCGTTTCAGCCCATACAGGTGGCAAAGATTTTACGTCCAGCACCCTTAAAACCGAAGATAAGGTAAGCTGCGTAGTTACCAATAATGACTTTTGCGAACCGGTGAGCTCCGACCCATCGGGAGAATACCGGGTATCTACCGATCCATCTATCGCCACATCGGTATCCGTATCGCCATCAACTAATGATGCCATATGCCCTGGTGTAGCTGTCACATTTACCGCGATACCCGGCGATGGCCAAACGGCGGCAAACGTTACGCCAGATTACCAGTGGAAAGTAAATGGCGATGCCAAAGGAACCAATAGCCCCGTGTTTACCAGTAATAGCCTGGTAAATGGCGACCAGGTGACGGTTGAAATGACCAGCAACATTAAGTGCGCTATTAACCCTGTGGTACCCTCAGCACCTGTTACGGTTTACGTTAAAACCGATGCGGAGTGCGCCATCAAGATCCCTAATACCTTTACCCCCAATGGCGACGGCGTAAACGACCTGTGGGCAATACCTGAACTAAACAGCTTCCCCGATTGTGATTTTTCGATATTTAACCGGTACGGCAAAAGATTGTACCATACCGTCGGCTACACTAAAATGTGGGATGGGGGCATCAATGGCAAAAAATTACCACCCGGTACTTATTATTATGTTATCGATTTAAAAACCGGGCGGCCACCATTATCGGGGCCGGTAACTATACTTCAATAAATGCGGTATATAATATAATTAAAACAGGTTAGTGCTGAGGATAAAACATATTATTTGCTGCTTCACCATCATTTTGGTGGCAAGCAATGTGCATGCTCAAATCCCCCGGTTTAGGGATATGCCCGATCAGCAATTTTATGTAGGCACTCCTATTACGCCATTAACACCCCTGTTTAGGCCAACAAGCGGCGCGGTACCACCAAATGTTTACGGTCAGGTAATCACCATTGCCGGCTCGGGCAATGCGGGGCTTGTAAATGGCAAAGGGCAGGCAGCAAGCTTTAATTCGCCTATGGACCTGAAACTGGATGCAGCTGGTAATTTATATGTGGCAGATGCGGGCAACAATGCTATCCGGAAAATAACCCCCGATGGCACAGTAAGTACCTTTGCCGGGAATGGGGCGGCCGGTTACGCCGATGGGATAGGAACTGCGGCGAAGTTCTCCTATCCCACCGGGCTGGTGTTCGACCCGGCAGGTAATTTATTTGTTGTCGACCAGGAAAACCAGCTCATCCGGAAAATAACCCCTGCGGAGGATGTAAGCGTTTATGCAGGTACGCCGGGAGTATCCGGCCTATCCAACAATATCGTGGCCTTCCCCACCGGAATTACCATCGATAAGTATAACACGCTATTTATAACCGATACATATAATTTACGGGTAAGGCAACTTCCGGGCCAGTACCTCACCAGCTTTGCCGGCCAGCAACGGGGGCGTGGCCCCGGCCCCGGCTACGATGGCCCGGGAGAGGAAGCAAGGTTTGGTGGGATCACGGGTATAACTGTTGGGCCCGACGAAAATTTTTATGTGGTAGATGGGGAGATGGTAAGAAGAATAAGCCCATCCGCCGTTGTTAGCACCTATCTTGGCGTTAACCAGTCGCGCGGCGCGTTTAATGGCGATGCAAAAACCGCGGTGTTTCAACGCTTATTTGGCATTGCCATAGCTAAAGCGGGCACCATGTTCCTTTCGGACCGGGGCAATAATATCATACGCCGATACGGCGTAAAGGAGAATTTTGTATCATGGCTTGCCGGCGGTGAAGGCAAAACAGGCGCTCTTGACGCTGTTGGCCCTTTGGCATCATTCAATCAGCCTTCGGGTATCTGCCTTGATGATGCAGGTTATTTGTACGTGGCCGATGCCGGTAATAATGTAATAAGAAAAGTGTCAACAACCGGTTTCAAAATATTCCCCGACCTGCCGCCCGGGCTTACTTTTGATGCCACTACCGGTATCATCAGCGGCACGCCTACCAAGCCATGGCCACTTACCGGTTATACCATAGTAGGCTATAATACAGAGGGGCAAGGGCAGTATAACGTTAATATACAAGTAAACGAATTTACCCGCCAACCCCAATCGCTTACGATGGAAGCGATTCCGTTAAAAAAGGAAACCGACCCCGATTTCCTGGTGAAAGTTACGCCTACTAATCCTACGTTACCAATTCAGTTGAGCACCAGTGATGTTAGCATAGCATCTATTGCTGATGGAAAGGTGCACATTGTTGGGCCCGGCACTGTTTTTATCTACGCCGACCAAAAAGGCAACCCTTTTTATTATGATGCACCCCGCGCATCACAAAAATTAATAATTACCGAAGTACCGCCTGAGGTGGTTTACCCGGATATTATCCCCAAAGGCAACCCGGTTATTATCCCGCTGGACAGCACCGGCAACCTTAAAGTCACGCCCGGGCAACTTGCCGATATAACGCCCGAACACAGCTTACAGAAAAGCGTATCAAAATTAAAGGACACCCTTTATAATTGCAGCAATATCGGCCCCCAAACCGCCACCATCACCTCGGGCTTTGGCCCCGACCCCTTCGATCCGCTGACCGCGCAATTTAATTACCCATCCAACATTGTTTTTGATGCATCATCGGGCAAAATGTACATATCTGATAAAGGCAACTATCGGATACGAAGTATTGGGGTTGATGGGCGCGTAGGTAGCCTGGCGGGAAGCGGACAACCCAACAAAGCCGACGGCACAGCAAAACAGGCAGGCTTTAGTCGCGAACTGCTAACTTTAACAACCGACGCGCAGGGCAATGTATATGTTTGCGATGTAGGCAATGCACTGATAAGAAAAATAACCCCCGATGGCACCGTAAGTACTTTTGCTTATGATGCGCTACTGCCTTTTAACGATTTCGATCCGGTATTTAGCAAGGCGGTAGCAGTAGATAAGGCAGGTTACATTTTCGTTTCGGACAAAACGCGGATATATAAAATTGTGCCAGACGGCAGCAGCGCAGCCGTTTTTGCGGGGAGCGGGAAGGAACAAAATACAGATGGGATTGGTAATACTGCAGATTTTAATGGCATAGCCGGGCTTTATTTTGCCGCAAACGGCGATTTGTATGTAAGCAGTTTTGACGAGAATGATATTAATACTGTGCGTAAAATTACGCCAGCCGGCCTTGTTACGACCCTTTACCGCAAAACCGATCCTTTGTTACATTTTACGCGTTTGGTTGTGGATAGTAGGGGCAATGTTTTTGTGGCATCATCCGAACCAAAAATTTATAAAATAACATCTGCCGGTGCACTTTCTATATTTGCGGGAAGCCCAAGCCGCATAGGTTCCGTAGACGGTGATGGCGCAACGGTGGCTTCCTTTAATAACCCCCAGGGTATCGGCATCGATCCATCGGATAACCTGTACATCGCCGACCAAGACAACCACCGCATCCGCAAAATAACACCTGCTGGACTGGTAAGCACCATAGCAGGCAGCGGGGTGGCCGGGTATTTTGACAATACCAATTACAGTAACAAAACCAGCAAAAACATACCTGTTGTAATCACCAGCCCTATTACCATCACCAGCAAATATAGGCCGGTGCTTATCCCTTATTTGGATGTTTGCCCGGCCACCGTACCCGAATACCGTTTTACAGCCACCGCAAAAAGTAGTTGTGCCAATACTTTCACGTTTACGCAAACACCTGCGTCCGGTACGGTACTAGCAGACGGGCAAACCGTTAACCTTATTTTAACTGCGCACGATGGACTTAGCACCTACGACGATGCCAGTGTAACCTTTACCATCACCGCTCAAAAATTGCCTACGCCAACCGTTACGGTAAGCCCGGGTTTTATAGATACCTGTGCGCGGTTCCCGGTTACTTACAAAGCAACAACGCAGAATGAAGGCCTTACACCAGCCTACAAATGGTATGTAAATGGAATTGAAAAATACAACGGCGGCCCCGAATTTACGAGTTCAGATTTGGCAACCGGCGATAAAATCACCTGTATTGTTACTAATAATGACGGCTGCGCGCCCATTGCGTCCGCGCCATCGGTGCCGGTTTCCATAAAGGCAGCACCATCGGTTACTACATCGGTCACCATCTTCGCCTCTTATACCGATCCGATTTGCCGTGGCAGCCAGCTGGAATTTAAAGCCATACCAACCAATGTGCAAGCCGGCCCGCATAGCCCACGCTACCAATGGCAAGTAAACGGCAAAAATGCAGGCAGCAACAGTTCTATGTTTAGCACAACCAACCTGGCTAATGGCGATGTTGTTACTTGTATAATGACGAGTACCGGCAAATGCGTTTTTAATCCCATAGTTGAATCAAACCCGTTTACCGCGCAGGTGCTACCTGATGGCGAATGCAATGTGGTTGTGCCTAACACTTTTACGCCAAATGGCGATGGCATAAACGATTACTGGCAGATACCCGTTTTAAAGAATTACCCCAACAGCACCATATCCATCTTCAACCGTAATGGCAGGCTGCTATACCAATCTACCGGGTACAGCAAACCATGGGATGGCACCTTCCAAGGCAGCAGTTCGCCTGCAGGCACCTATTATTATACAATTGATACACATACCTTCCGCAGTATTATAGCAGGCTGGGTTGCCATATTAAAGTAAAAAAAAGGTCCCGAATTAATTCGGGACCTTTTTTTTGAAAACATCACACTTAAACTATCTTCATATTTTCGGCATCCCAGTTAATAACCTTGTTTTGGAAATAACTATCGTTACATGCCAGGCAAGGGGCCGCCGCTCTAAAACCAAACACCGCATCCTCCACTACTTTTGTACCGTTACGTACCGAATCGAAAAAGTTTGCGAAGTGGTCGTTTGATGCATTATAGCCATCGGGCGCATGGTAAGTTACATCAGGAGTTTTTTGCCTGGCGCGTTGTGCCTCATTGTAGCGTTTGTTATAATCGTCCATCAAAGCCTTTTGTTGCGCTTCGGTGTAGGTAAATAACGAATCCCAGCCGCCTATGCCTGGCGCTACCGGCAATTTATTTTTGCGGATGGTGAAACCTTCGCCCTCGCCACCAAGGTCTATCACCCCTTCCGAGCCTACAATTTTTGTGGTGCTTGAGCCGCCGTCGCCGCTCACAAAGTTCACCCGCAGGGTAACCTGGAAAGCCGGGTGCTCTTTTGTTTCGCCGTAGTGTACAACCGCGCTCATTACATCAGGTACGTTACGGCCGTCTTTCCAATAGGCCAGGTCGCCAATGGAGTAAATCTTTTGAGGCCCTTTAGAGCCGGTGATAAAATGTATCCCGCTAAGCAGATGCACAAATAAATCGCCAGCTACGCCGGTGCCATACTCGCGGTAGTTCCTCCAGCGAAAAAAGCGATTGGGGTCGTAATCGTATTTTACTTTCGCATTCGATTGAAACCTTGCCCAGTT
>NZ_CAMLOV010000024.1 GCF_946481715.1 uncultured Mucilaginibacter sp.
TCGCCGGAAGTTTGCAAAACGGTTGTTTCAATTTCCTTACCGTTGTCCACACCGATTGCTTTTAATTGGCCGGGGGCGTAGGGTACTGCAAATTCAGCTTTATGTTCCTGCCCTTCAGTTGTCGGCTTCTCGCCAATAAGTTTGTTATTGAGGTAAAGCCGCACACTGGGGTACTTGGAATAAACTTCAACCTTAATAGACTTTCCTGCGTAATCCGGCCATGTCCAGCTTTCCCAGGTAGGCCATACCGACCACCATGTTGTTTTAATCTCTAACGGATCAGGCTCGGGCTCACGAACGGCCATGTAAAGCTTTTCGGTACTATTGTATAAAAGGCTACGATAGTGCGAGATGGGCTTTCTCCATCCTATCAAATCAATATCGCCACAATAGGCGCCATGCCAGGGGAAAAAATCGTGTTCCCAATGCTCACCAGGCACATCGCCCGAATAATACCACCGGCCAATCCCCGATTCTCCAAGGTAATCCATAGCGGTCCAAACAAAATCCCCAATAACGTAATTGTTGTTTTTTACCAATTTCCAATTGGCAAAAGCATCTTTGGGATACGACTCTGTTTGAAAGATCATTCGGGAAGGTATCCGCTGATGATCGGCAGGCGCACTCCACAGGTGATAATTATAACCGGCAATATCATGCGCGGCCATAAGCGAATCAAGCGTTGCCCACTCCTTGCCATTATCCACAACCGCGGATGTAACAGGCCGAACATTATCTATTTTTTTTATAGCATCGGCAAGCATTTTGGCGGTTTCTACGGCTCCCGGGGTACCGCGCTCCACTATTTCGTTACCAATGCTCCACATGATAATTGAAGGGTGATTACGATCGCGCAACACCATAGCATCTAAGTCGCGTTTCCACCACTGGTTAAAATATTGGGCGTAATCTTGTTTGTTTTTCCCAACTTTCCAGCAATCAAACGATTCGTCAACAACCAATAAGCCCAACTTATCGCAAGCGTTTAAAAAAGCCTCGGAAGGGGGATTATGAGAGGTCCGCACAGCGTTAAACCCGGCCTCTTTAAGCTGCTCTACCTTACGCTCCTCTGCACGGTCAAAAGCTGCAGCGCCCAGGCAGCCGTTATCATGATGCACACATCCGCCATTGAGCTTTACGGTTTTGCCATTAAGCTGAAACCCATTTTCGACAGTGAATTTTATAGATCTTATTCCAAAACGCGTCTCCGTTTGGTCGATTACTTTTTCATTTTGAACCACCTGTATCCGGGCATTATACAATGTGGGCGTTTCCGGTGTCCACAGCAGCGGAGTTGCAACAGGTATACTTTGAGTAACTTCTTTTTCACTATTAGCGGCCAGCTGCACTTTTATTTGATCATTGCCGGCATTTTTAGAATTTGCGCCCTGTACCCAGGTGCTTAAAACAACACTCTTAGGCAAATCGGTTTCGTTTTTTACAAGTGTTTTAACTTGAATGTTTGCCTTTTTTGAAGACACATCAGGGCTTGTAATAGCAACGCCCCACTCGGCTATATGGACTGGCTCGGTAGCGATCATCCAAACGTGACGATAAATGCCAGAACCACTATACCACCTGCTGTTCACTTGTTTCGAATTATCTGCCCGCACCGCTATCACATTTTCATTATTGTAATCCAAATACGGCGAAAGGTCATAACTAAAGGATGAATAGCCGTACGGGTAAACCCCAAGCGATTTGCCATTTATAAATACTTCGGAATTCATATAAACCCCTTCAAAATAAATGGAAATTTTTTTGCCTTTCCATTCGCCCGGAGCTTTAAAGGTTTTACGGTACCAGCCAACACCGGCCGGGAAATATCCACCTGCGCCACCCATTGGGTTTTTAGGGTTAACTTTGCCTTCTATGCTCCAATCATGCGGAAGGTCAAGGCTTCGCCAAGCCTTATCATTAAAATCCCTCGATTTTGCCGATGCTGTATCTCCCTGAAAAAACTTCCATTGATAATCAAACAGTTGCTTCCGACCAGCTTTATCGGGGTTTTGGGCCAAACAGACTATGTTGCCGGCCAAAAACAAAATGGCTATAGCTGTTGCTTTAACAGAATACGTTATGTGGTGATTTTTATTCACGTTCATTGCGATATGTTACTTCTTGTAAAAATATTTTTTTATTGTACTTTAACAGCTACCTCATCCCTTTAAGGGTTGTCGGAAGTGGCTTTTAAGCGGATTTCTCCGACCTGTTTATCTGATTGGATCAGCACTAAACATTATCCGTTAAATGCCATCCGCTGGCTTGCCCTATCCGGTTCGTGGCTGCTGGGGTTGCCATTACCCGTGCCAATAATCCGCCTCAGTCCTTAATTCTTAATGAATTATTCCGTCCACACCAACACGCCAGCAGGTTTTAGTGTCTTCTCTCCAATTAAAATTTTTGCTGCATCCGGCAGGCTCACGGTATAATTTTCTGACGAGTAATTTAATGCCGTATAAAAACCATCGCGCCAATAAACAAAAACGCCAGCAGGGTAATCCTCCGTTGTAGCGCCGGCATCTTTATAAATCTGCCTTAACAAATCCTTTTCTAATTTAGAATTATCGGTATCCACGCCAACGTAGGTTACATCGCCTTTGCCTATCCTGTGCTTTACAACAGCTGCTTTACCCTTGTAGAACTGATTATCATAAGTGGCCAACACCTCCGTAGAATTATCCGGCACAAGCAGATCGGCCCAACTATGCCATGTATAATGATTAGAATTCATCAGTATATCGCCTTTACCGTATGACGAAAGCATATCCGTTTGGCTGATATGGGCACCCATCAGGTTTGAAATTGGCAAGGCCGCCTCTCCTTCCCAAAAATGGCCCCTGCGGTCTTTTGTAGCAGTGCGGCAGGTAACAATCAGATGGCCGCCTTTTGCAACATAGTCGGTCCATTTTTTCACCAATGCAGAATCAACCATCTCATAGGCAGGAACGATCACAACTTTATACTTCGACAGATCGGCCGTTTCCTGAATTACGTCAACCGGCGCCCCTAACGACCTTGCGGTTTTAAGGAATTCCACCGGGTAATCCCACGTATTCCATTGCTGTGTTTGCTTTTGCCTGTCAATACTCCAGTAATTTTCCAGGTTCCAGAGTAGTGCTGTGGACCGTGCCGCCAATTTTGCCGGCATCTTGGCGCCTGCTGTAAAGTGCTTTCGCAGTTCTGTTATCTCTTTCATAAACTGCATATAATCTTTACCGCCCTGCGAGGGTGTTACGCCATCCGTTTGAATCACACCCGAATGATACTGTTCTGCACCATATAAAATTTGCCGAAAGCGGTAAGAACAAGCTACCTTTCCGCCCGCCGCAAAGCTGTGGTACAACCACAGTCGCACGGTCCCTGGTAAAAGCAGGGGGTTGTAGCTGCCCCAATTTACAGGCCCAGGCTGAATCTCCATAACCCCGGAAACACCACCTACAGATTTGTAATATTCTGAAGCAAAGAGGACAAGGTCGGGGTTGCCTAAACGGAAACCCGATTGGCCAATATTATCGGCACCTCCGTTTGGATATGCCGTATAGGTCGCAAAATCCAGCTTCCCGGTACGGTTAGGGTCCGAACCAGTACAAACAGCAGTATAATTGGTAGTAATAAATTGTGCTTTTGAAATGGAACTGCGTAGCACGCCTGCCTGAAAATCGAGAAATTCGGCCTGTGCGTCTGCTGAATACCTTTTAAAATCAAGCAAAGCATGAGGATTGTTACCCCACCAACCTACCAGGTTGGTATTGGGGATAATTACCTGGTCAAAGTTATTAAACCACTGGCTCCAGAAGGCGGCACCCCAGGCTGTATTTAAGGCATCAATTGTTTTATATTTATTTTTCAGCCAGGTTCTGAATGCTTCCTGCGATGATGGGCTATAATCGGAAACGGCACCGGGCTCATTATCTATTTGCCAACCAATTACATTGCTGTTTTGGCCGTACCGTTTGGCCATTTCCGCTACTATCCTTTTTACATAGCCACGAAACTTTGGATTGACCATTGATTCTAATCCCCGCGTACCATTCTCCGCACGGATATAATGACCATCCATAACAAATGTCTCCGGGTAGTTTATCCGCATCCATGTTGGGGTAGTTGCCGAAGGTGTGCATAGCAATACTTTTACATGATGCTTTGCGCAAAGGTTCAACACCCTATCGAGCCAGGTAAAATCAAACCGCCCTTCTTCGGGCTCCATCTTAAACCAGGCAAATTCGGCCAGGTGCACAAACTCAAAACCCATTTCTGATATCTTTTTAATATCCCTGTCCCACTGGGCCTCATTCCAATGTTCGGGGTAGTAATAGATACCGGTTGTTACTAAATCTTTCTCCGGGAAAAAATGATTGGCTTGCTGCGCTTTTAACGCAGCCGCGGGGATTAAAAGGCCTAATATCAATACCGTTAGGAATCTTCGCATCCGTAGATGCCGCTTAATCGTAGAAGGTGTTATAAATAGTTTCACAATTGTTTTTTATTCAGGATTATCAATAATCGGTATAAGTATGGGGTCGGGATTGTGGGCAAATCCTCATAAAAAAATCGATGCTATCAAAATCGCCGGGAACAAGGTGTTTTGCGCTTTTTGTTTCATATATGCAGCAACCGGTATAATAATTGATTGCTCAAAGAACGTAGCTTTTATTATTTATGGGTAAGATGTAATTATCCATTTATTAAGGGATTTTATCATTTAATATTGCGCTTTCGATTTTTAAGGAATATTTTCTGAAATAAAACACAACTGCTTAAAATTCCGTACGAACCAAATCAATCTTTTATCGTAAGAAAAGTATAAGGTCCAATATTAATAATAGACGGCATTATCATTCGGAGGTTGTACTGCCGATTAAATGATCTTCGTTTTAACAACAGTGCTTTCGTTCCGTACCCGGAAACAAAAAACACATGTTCCTATTTTAAATGCTATCAGGTTTATTGATCGGGCAGCCAAAGATATCAAAACGGCAAGATGAGCGAAAGGGTACAAACGTTAATAAATAGGGTATGAAATGTTCAAAACGACAAATTGAGGAGTCAAAGTAATAATGGAGGGCAAACCATTTACTTTATTGACAAGAATGATAACTTCATTGATGTCAATGGGAATAAATTAGGTATGGCAAAAAAGAGCGGCTTTTATTTTAACAATGGCGGCGAAACAATATTAACAGTAAAAGATAAAAATGCGGAAGAGTGCGAGATATTGGATCATCAAAGCCATAATTTAGGAACAACGCATAAAAATTACAAATTACATCATGATGAAGGGCCAAACCTAAACCCATGTTCGTTACCCGCCATTAGCCTTAAGCTATTTTTTGAAACTCCATTGGAAAACATTTTTCATGTTGACCCAAAACAACAAAAAGCCGCCGGCTCTCACAACCGGCGGCTCGTAACCAATTATCAACTAAACACTATTTTTTGTCTTTTTGTAAAATAGCTAATCGGGCATATAGCTCCGCAATGCAAGCCTCATCCAGCAACCATTTTGGCTTTTGCAGTTCCGCTGGTTTGGGTAGCCAACTATGGGTGGTGTAACCATGCTTATCGCGCGAGTTTTGCCAGGCGTAGTTCAGGTCGTGCTCTACAGCGGCAATGTATTTATAGTTGCCGTCAACATGGTATAGTGCCTCGTACCCCCTGAACAGAACCGTCATGAACCATGGCAGATCGATATGTAAACTGAGGTTCTTATCATGCGGAACATTGCTGAAATGCCTAAAACTGTCGCTTGCCAGCTGCTTCGCCTGTTCGAGGTACTTTTTGTCCCCCGTTTCCTTGTAAAGAATTACCGCAGCTTCCAGTAAGGACCCGGTATTATAGCTCCAGAAAGTACGGTTGAGCTTGCCATCCATTTTTATGTCGTTGCCTATTACGCCCGTCGAATCGCGCAGGGTGTTGTACATCCAGGTATAAAACTTTTTGCCCTGCTCCAGGTAATACGGCTCTTTGCATCCCTGGTAAATTTTAAGGGCGGTTAAGGTCGCCATGCCGTTGGTACAGGCCGGCTTTTGATCGTTATGCCCCTCCAGCCAGGTTACGCCGCCACCCATATCATTGTTCCAGCCACTTAGGATAAATTTGAATACTCCTTTGGCACGCTGCAGGTACAAGGGATTTTTGGTATTGAAGTAAGATTCCATATAATCGATCCCTACCAGCCCGTTATCATCGTAATACCTGTCGGCTTTCTCCAGCTTTACCGGGTAAGCCTGGTATCCGGCCGGCTGCCTAATATTATCCCGGTATTGCTCCACTCCTGTTATCAGGCTATCCTGGTAAGGCTTATACTTGCTTTTTAGCGATGGCACGCGCATTAACACATTAGTAGCCGTAAAAACACCTGAGAAGGGCCACAAAAAACTCACCGGTTTTTCTGTGACGGCCGCCCCCTGGAAATAGTTCAGCGTATCTTTTTTGTTCGACGGAAAGTTTTCCGAGAATAATCCTTTGTAAGCCGGAACACGGTAATCTTTCCAAATCCTGGCGTACAAGGTTTCTGCCCGCGATTGATATACCGCCGATAATTTATCTTGTGCGGGGGCCTCCAAACAATTGGCGAACAGCGCTCCCGATATTAATAGGACAAGCGGATTAAATTTACGTGTCATAACTCTTTTCAAGGTGGGTGTATTTATTGTTAATGTGCTATTTTGCTTTACCTATAGTCGGATAACATGCCCTGCGTCCGTTGCATCCAGGCCTGGTCTACCCCCTCCTGCCGGGTTTCTAAACCACTGCCATCAAAATTGCAGAAATGGTAGTAGCCGTGGTTGGTAGTGTTGCGCAGCTTGCTGTTCATGTAATCGATGTTTTGCTGTGCGTAGTCTAGCCAGGCGGTGTTGCCGTCGCGCTGGTAAAGCTTTATCATGGCTTGCGAGCCCCATACGCACCAGGCAGGGTTAATGCGGCCATCTGTAGTGTTAAATATGTATACGTGGTAGGTATTGTTCCACAACGTTGTATTCATGCTGCTGCCGAGGCTTTGCGCTTTTGTAACAAAGGTATTGTCGCCAATTATTTGCGCATACAGTAAAAAAGCTTCTACCATAATGGCGTTATCATAAGTGAATTTCTCGGTGTGTTTGGTACCGGCGCCGGCACCATCAATTTTCCAGATATACAAACCGGTGGAGGCATCGCGCATGTTATTAATGAGCCAATTCTTTACCGAATTTGCCCAGTCCTTATAAAAAGTTTGCCCGGTAATTTGATACAAGCGTAAAAAAAGCTGTAACGCAAGCCCGTTTGTTTGGGTTGGTTTACTCTCCTTTACAGTGTTCCACCAAAAGCCGCCGCCGTAGGTAGCGTCCCATTGCCCGCTATTCATGAGCCAGTTGGCACAGGCTTTGGCCGAGTTAAGGTAATTTGTTTTTGTGGTGCCGGTAGTTACGTCATAAGCATCCAGGTAGGCCACGCCGGTAAGGGCGTTATCGTCGGTATATTTATCACCTGCGGCACCTGTTCCGTTCACGTTTGCAGCTGCAAAATAACCGCCTGTCGGGCTGGCTCCGTTCCACATGTTGTTCATCCATGTGTAGGTGTTGTTCATATAGGGCAGGTACGCGCTATTGCCAATTTTTACCATTAACGCATCGGCGTATATCTGGCTCACGTTATACCACTCGTAAGCCATTGTGGTTTGTGTGGTTGTGTTTACTTTATAGCTGTTATAGCTGGTGAGCAGGTTGCCGTAAACAAAATTGTGCGTTTCCTGGGCCTTAATGTAATAGGCCGAGCTTGTGCTTTGCGTTTTCAACTTTTTACCGGCGGTGGTTGTTTCTTCCACAGCCGTTTTTACAACGGTGGGCGCATGGTCTTTTTTGCATGCTGCGAGGCAAAATGTAAGCATGGCGAATGCCGCCAATGCTTTTTTTGATTGGTTAGTTTTCATAATAGAATGTTTATAAAGGTTAAATAGAATTCATCTTTAAATCACCCTCTACTGATCCGGCACCCTTGTGCCAACTAAATTATTGTGTTGATGGCGGCGGCACTTTTACACCCCAATTGGTATTTGGCTGGCTGCCCATAACAAACGCCAGCTTACCCCCCTGCATCAACTCGTCGCGGTATAACCAGCAGTTGTTTAATGGCTTACCATTAAACTCAGCCGACTGGATGTACACGTTCTCTTTAGAATTATTTTTTGTTTCGATTGACAGCGTTTTGCCGTTGCCCAATGTGATGTCCGCCTTATCAAACAGCGGGCTGCCCAGCTCAATGATAGGGCGCGCGTCGGTTAGCCCTTTAACATCAAATAAGCCAAGTGCATTTATTACATACCAGGACCCCAGTTGCCCCTGGTCTTCGTCCTGCCCGTAACCGTAGCCATGGATAGGTTCGGTACCGTAAAACTCCTGCCCTATCAGCCTGGTCCATTTTTGGGTTAACCATGGTTTGCCCGAGAAATTGAACAGCCAACTTATGTGGAGGTTAGGCTGATTACCATGGTTATAAATGGAATTGATACCGGCAAATGCATCGATGGTTTTACCACCACCGAAGGCCAGTTTTTCCGACACGGTGAAGATGCTGTCTAACCGTTTATTAAAGTTGTCCTTACCAATGGCATCCACCAGCCCGGCCGGGTTTTGCGGCACGTAAAAGGTGTACTGCACGGCGTTACCTTCCTGGAAACCTCTCCATGGCTGATATGGGTCAAACTTATCTACAAAAGCACCGTCGAGCCTTTTGGGCTGCATCAATTTATTTTTTGGGTTCAGCAATTGGCGCCACCCGTTAGAATATTTAATGAGTTGCTGATAATCTGCAGTTTTACCCATCGATTTTGCCATCTGCGCAGTGGCAAACGCGCTGAAACTATATTCGAGCGTGTGCGAACCCGAAAAGTTAGAGCCGATAGAATCGGTTACGAAATCCCGCCCGGTTTGCTCCAGGTGCGGCACGTAGCCATGTGCTAAAAATGCTTTGGTATCCAGCTTACCGGCACCCACAATACGGTTTTTATAGTTAAGATCGTTGGCTTTAACCGCATCATAAGCCAGGTTAACATCATAATTACGGATGCCGGAATTGTATGCTCCCGCTATGGCAAGCCCAACAAAATTTGTCCCTACACCCGATATGTATTCGCTATTGGCAATACCATCGCCAAACCAGCCTCGGTCTTTATATAATTGCAATTGCGTATTTACAAAGCTGCCGTACCATTTAGGGTAGCTTAATGCCCACAGTTGCGTAATGTTCCAATACCCGCCCCATATGGCGTCGGTATTAATAAATTCAGCTTTTAAATCGCCGCTTTGTTCCGGTAACCGGCCCATGGCGCCGCCGTGTTTAGGATAATCTCCGTTAACATCGCTGGCTATACCCCTGCCTAACAAAGCATGGAATAAGCCCGTGTAAAACTTTGTTTTATCAGATAGGTTTGTCCCTTCAACTGTAATTTTACTTAATTCCTGCTGCCAGGTTTGCTGTGCGTTTGCTTTTGCCTTATCGAAGGACAAACCCGTTGCTTCGGCCACAAAATTAGCTTTGGCGTTTGTTACCGATGTGTACGAAAGGCCTGTTTTCACCTCAATGGTTTCGCCGTCGCTGGTTTCATAATTCAGTGCCAAACCGGCACCTACGCCTTTTGCTTCTGCAGTATTTGGGTTGATGTTATCCTTATTAAAAGCGGTAACGTTTGATGGCTTTTTGCTGAGCTCTCCGTAAAAGAACATCGCCACTTTACCTTCCGGGTCGTAAATCTTTACATATTTTGGATAGGTAAATACAAAGCCCTCAAAATGGGTATCATCAATCATTTTGATGCCCGCGTCGGTAACATCGCTGCTTTCCCCCTGTTTGTTGCCAATATCCAGTATAATGTGCGATTGCCCGTTCTTCGGGAATGTATAACGCTGAAAGCCCACCCGTTTTGTGGCGGTTAGCTCGGCAATGATACCGTAATTATCAAGCAATACTTTATAGTAACCTGGTTGGGCCACCTCATTTTTCCTGTCGAATTTGGAACGGTAGCCCGTAGCAGGCCCATCCAGATCGCCGGGTTTCACTTTCAATTCACCATTGGTTGGCATGTAGCTTACGCCGCCTACCTGCCATTCGTGAAAGTGTACAAAGCCCTCTATCGAGTTTTGGCGGGTATCGTAGCCCACGGCCTCCCAGCCGCTTGGGTTACCATAATGCCCGTTGGTTGAAGGGGCAAGCTTGGCCATACCATAAGGTACCGCAGCAGGCGTATAAAAAAACCAGCGACTGTGTGCTGTACCAATATTGGGATCTACATATCTTAGCACACCTTCGCGCTGCACACCGCAGGATGCAAGCGAAACAGCCAATAACGCAAAACCCGATCTGATAGATAATTTCATAGTAAACTGTATATAGTATGCTGCCAACCGGGCGGCGTTTGTTTCTTATTTATATTTGGAAAGCATTACCTGCAGGCGCTGCATCCAGGCCTGGTCTACACCTTCGTAATTGCTGTACTTGCCTGCCCCGTCTAACCCGGCAAACTGAAAGTAGCCGTTATTTGCAGGGTTACGAAGTACGGTATTTATCGCATCCAAATTACCTTTAGCATAATTTAACCAGGTGGTGTTATTATCTGTTTGGTATAATTTGATCATGGCTTGTGTAGCCCAGCCACACCAGCATGGGGTTATTCTCCTGTCGTTGGTGTTAAATATATAAACATTGTGCGGGGCGTCCCATAGTACGCGGTTCATGGCGTTGCCTACCGCCTGTGCACGGGACACATAACTGTTATCGTTAGTAGCCTGTGCGAAGAGTAAGAACGCTTCCACCATTATGGCGTTATCGTAAGTAAAAATAGTATTGTTGCGGATGCCTGTTTCCTCAAACTGCCACACATATAAACCGCTTGCGCTATCGTACATTTTGCTATTGAGCCATGAGTTTACAGATATTGCCCAGTCTTTATAAGTTGCATCCCCCGTAATGATATACAGCTTAGAGAACAGCTGTAAAGCCACGCCGTTGGTTTGGGTAGGTTTCACTTTTTTTTCAGTGTTCCACCAAAAGCCGCCGCCGTAGGTATTATCAAACAGGCCGCTTTTGATAAGCCAGTTGGCACATTGTTTTGCTTTATCAAGATAAGCTGCCTTATCGGCACCCGTGGTTACTTCATAAGCATCAAGGTAAACCATACCGGTAAGCCCATTATCATCTGCATACTTGGTGCCCGATGCTCCGCTGCCATCCAGGTGCGCAAAGGCAAAGTACCCCCCGTTGGGGTCGGCTTTGTCCCACATGTTCTCCATCCATTTAAAGGTGAGGTTCATATCGGCCAGGTAGGTAGCATCACCGGCGGCAACCATAGCTGCATCAGCATAGATCTGGCTGGCGTTATACCATTCAAAGGCGCTTTTAGGGTCGGTAGTGGTGTTTACTTTATAACTCCTGTACGATGTCATGAGGTTGCTTACAATAAAGCTATGCGTTTCCTTGGCCTTTGTAAGGTAAGTTGATACCGTTGGCTCGCCGCCGCCGGGTGGCGTTACGGGCGGCGTTACCGGTGGGGTAATAGGTGCAACCGGTGTTTTGCCGCACCCTGCTGCCAATAAAAGCACAACCGCCATGCATCCGTATAAGTAGTTTTTCATAATATGAGCTTTAAAGATCACCTGCATTTTTTAAACTGCAGGTGATCTGTTAACAAGAAACATTTACCTTTTTATTTATAAGGTAGTTACTGTATGTGTGTAGGCACCCTCGGTTTTAAAGTACACATCCACTTTTACGTTGTGGTGGTCTGCCGATGGATCGAATTTATAGGTGTTGGCCCATTGGTCGTTTGTAACCGGCCACAGGAAAAAGTAAGAAGCCGCCTGGCCCGCCGGGGGACCGTTATCGCCTCTGGAGCTGCCCATGTACTGGATGCCCGCAGAAGTATGCACCGCAAACTTGTAACGCTCATCGCGCCCCCACGAAAACTGGTAAAACTCTATGGGCAAACTTGCAATTTCCCAGGTGCTGTTGCCAATGTAGTTAAGCTGACCTATCTCTGTGCCATATGCCGACATCCACAAACCAACCGACTGAATCTCTACACTGGAAGTGGTTGCCACATTAAAATCGAACGTGAGTTTGTATTTTTTATCGGCACTAACGGTTATCGGCGTACTGCCTTCTTTTATTAAACCACCGTCTATATAATATTTTTTACCTGCATCGCTTGGCTTATCAGTTAAAAAATAGTTCCCGGCTTTTAGCGACGTGTAAATTTCAAACACGCCTTCCTCGTTCTTTTTTAGTTTAACGGCCTTGGTGATATCAGTACCACCTTCGGTAGCCGAACCTGTGATATACATATCAACAGGGATCTCGGCAAAACCGGCAGGCCTGCTCAATTGGATCGTTCTGGATTCTGACGATGCAATAACGTTTGTACCTTTTGATGCCAGCACGGTCCATTTTAATTTACCGGTTGATGATGCGGCAATACCCGCCATGTTGGCAATCTTGTTCAGGTCCTTGTGCGTAAGGGTAATTTTTGTTTCTACACCGCCACCGTTCGATACAGTTTTATAAACCGGCTTGCTAAAGTCGCCACCTTCTTTATCAAAGGCTATCTGGTACAATACATAATCGCCATCTGCGGCGTTAGCGGCACTCCATTGAAAATCAACCGATGAAGGTGTCGCCGGGGCAAGTGCCACCGCTGTGTTGTTTGCCGGCAGGCTAAGGCTGCCTACTGCGGTTAAATTTAAATTTAATGGCCTTACTTCCTTTTTACAGGAGGTAAACACGAGCATGGCCACTAACAGCACACCGCCCGATTGGATAAATTTTCTCATTGCTTTATAGTTTTTTTAAAATGGTTTTTACAAATCAATAGCCCGGGTTTTGCGTAAGGTTCGGATCCAGCCCGATCTCTGATGCCGGGATAGGCCACAGATAATTTTTAGCCGCATTGAACTGGCGTTTTTGTGCGCGGATGTAACCGTTATCAACACCAGCATCGCCAAATTTGGCACCATGCGCGAAACCATTCAATACGGTTTCTGCAATTTTCCAGCGACGGATATCATCGGTACGGAGGCCTTCCATAGCCAGTTCTGACCTGCGCTCTCTGCGGATGACGTTGGCCAAATCGGCGGTACCCGGGAAATCTAAAGCACCTGCATCTGTGAAGCCTGCACGGCGGCGAAGCAAACCAATGGTGTTGTTCCATACGGTTGCATCCATCTGGCCGAGGCTTTGTTTTGCTTCTGCGTAATCAAGCAGCACTTCGGCATACCTTATCAAATGCAGGTTTGAACCTGATGTAAAAGAGGTCTGCGCAATGGGATCGAAATATTTGCGCCAGTAATAGCCTGTTGGCGATGATGCCTGCGAAGCAGGGTTATACTCATCTAAACGCCCGGCGTCAGGGTCGGTACCCGGTTTTATGTAAATGGTTTTTTTTGTGCCGTTGCCGTTTACCCAGTCGTATTTATCATAAACCACCGTGGCGGTAAGGCGCGGATCGCGGTTTACATAGGGATTGCTCTCTACATAGCCGGAGCCGGCGTCGTTAATACCCTTACCGTTTAAGGTGATGTAGCTATCAACCAGTTCCTGCGTTGGCGACATACCGCTTACGCGGCCACCTACCGAGCGCGGTGCAAAATCGAAAAACTCGCCCCAGGTACGTATGCTCGGCACATATTGCAGCGAAAGCATGGCCTCGTTATTGGTTTTGTTAACGGTAGGGTTGCTAAACAAGTCGCTGTATTTGCTTACCAGGCTGTAGGCGCCGGCTTGGCCACCCATCAATTTTTCGCAAATTGCAGCCACATCTGCCATGCGGTTACCTTCATATAACAGCACCCTTGCCTCTAAGGCTAATGCAGCGCCTTTGGTAATGCGGCCATTCTCGCTTGCCGGGATCTGGTCTTTGGTTGGCAAGGCGGCAGCGGCAGCTTCCAGCTCATCTATCACAAATTTAATAACGGTAGCCTTTGGCGAACGCGCAACAACTTTCGCTTCGTCAGGCGTAATATCCTTGTCGATAAGGGGTACATCGCCATACCATTTAGCCAGGTTGAAGTGTTCGAAAGCACGTATAAAACGGGTTTCGGCTTTTAAGCGGGCAATTACATCGGCAGAGAGCGTTTTATTCTGATCGATATTGGCCAGGAAATTATTACATGACTTTATGGTGCTGTAATAATAAGTCCAATCGCCAAGGAACTTACCCTGCGATGCCGTATAATTACCACTGGCTATCAGCGAGTAATCGCCCGATGAGCTGTAGGCATTATCAGAAGTAGCCTCGTTGTAAAAGTAAATACCACTATTATAAATTAAGCTGTAGTTGTTGTTAAGCGCATTGTATACGTTGGCATCAACGGTCCAAAAGGTAAGGTCCGAAAACTTGTCTGTCGGCGCAAGGTCCAATTTTTTACATCCGGTTGCTGCCGTGGCCACCATAAATGCGATACAAAGTTTATTTAGAAATTTCATATTCGTCTTTTTTAAATATTATCCTTAAAAAGTGATGTCTAAACCTGCACCATAAAACACCGGCAGCGGGTAAGCGCGTGCGCTGTTTGAACTGGAATAAACGTTAACATTATTGCCAAACTCGGTTGTTTCAGGGTCAATAAATTTCAATTTGGTTAAGGTGTAAAGGTTTTGGCCTATCAGGGAGATCCTTAAGCGCTCCATCCCTGCCTTTTTGCTGATGCTTTTGGGGAATGTATAACCAATGTTTACATTTTTCAACCTTACATATGCCGCATCATACTTATACAGGTCAGACCCGGTGCGCCAGTTATAAGTATTAGAGGCCGAACCGATAGCAGCCAACCTTGGGTACCTTGCATCGGGGTTTTCCGGCGTCCAGTAATTAGTCATGTGGTCGTACAGTGTTTGCCCGTAGTTGTAATGGAACGGTTCAACAAGCTCGCCGCGTAAAAATGCATCGCGCTTGCCAACACCCTGTATAAAGAAGGAGAAATCGATGCCTTTGAAAGCCAACCTATAGGTAAAGCCGAATGTGAAACGAGGAAAAGGATTACCTAACACGGTTTTATCTTTTTCGTCGATCACACCATCTTTGTTAAGGTCTTTAAATTTCAGGTCGCCGGGGCCAACTGCCGTGCCTGCAATTTTTGGCGATGCATCAATATCGGCTTGGTTTTGGAAAAAACCATTGGTTTCATAACCGTAATATTGGGTGATGGGCTGCCCAACTTTCCTGATCAGCTGGAACACATCCTGGTTCTGGATCTGCTCTGTAGTACCGCCTGTTAATGTCAGCAGTTTATTTTTACTATCGGCAATGTTAAAGCTGATGCTGTGCGATACGGCACTGGTGTTAAAGTTATAACTAACGGTCGCCTCCCAGCCTTTGTTACGCACTTTAGCCACGTTATAATCGGGCAGGCCCGCGCCAAAAACTTTTGGTACATCGTAACGTGGCTGTAAAATATCGCTGGTTGTTTTGTTAAAATAATCGAATGATGCGGTAAGGGCATTGTTAAAGAAACCCATGTCTACACCTATGTTAAGCGTTGCTGCTTTTTCCCAGGTAAGGTCTTTATTGCTGATATTGTAACCCGCACCACCGACTATAGAATTGTTGTAACCGTATGCGCTCGGATAGTTAAAATAAGTGGTTTGATACTGGTACGAGCCCACATTTTGGTTCCCCAGCACACCATAAGTTGCACGCAGTTTTAAATTGCTGATGGTGTTTTTCATCGGCTGCATAAATGATTCTTCGGTTACCAGCCAACCCAGGTTTACAGATGGGAAGAAGCTCGCGCGGTTGCCTTTGGCGAATTTTGACGATGCATCATCACGTACCGTGGCCTCAAAAAGATATTTGCCTTTGTAAGAATAATTAACCCTGCCAAAAAGTGAGTTAAGGCTTGTTTGATCGTTGGCAATGCTGTTAAATGAGTTGTTAGCGTCTATTAACGTACCGGTTGTTGCGGTACCCAAGTAAGGGTCGGTAAGTGTTTTTTGTAACTGGAAGCCCCGGTTGCTAAAGTTTTCGTTTGATGCACCGAACAGCACTTTAAACGTATGGTCTTTTATCCTTTTATTGTACTCTAACAATAACTGGGTATTCAGCAACAGCGATTTGCCATTATTATCCAATACCGAAAGATCATCGCCATAAACACCTGCGGGCACATAGTTAACCTTTGTACGGCGGAAGAAATTGCCGTTGTTGGCAATAGTACCACCAAACACACCGGTTAATTTCAGGTCTTTTGTAATATTTACCTGCCCATTAAAGTTTCCGAAGATCTCGTCGTTATCTGCCTGGTTGAAACCACCTTTTTCAAGCACGCCGTACTCGTTGTATTGTGAGGCTACCGCATTGGTTAAGTAATTACCATTGGCGTCTGTCCAGCTGTAGTTCAGCGGAACGCGGTTGGCGTCGGCAAAAATGTTATTATCGCCAACGCTGTTGGTTTTATTGCGGGTTTTGGTGTAGTTCAATATCATGTTTACACGCAGGATACCGATCAACGAAGTTTGATTTAAACGAACGTTATACTTGGTGTATCCAAAATCTGCTCCCGAACCACCATTGCCTATCAGGTTGCTTTTTTGATCCTGGTAACCGGCAGATAGGTAATAGGAATTGGTTTCGCCACCACCGCTGATGCTTACATTGTGCGATTGTTGCGGAGCGTTGTGCAGCAAGTGCTCCACATCCCAGGTGCCGTCGCCGGCAGCTTTTAATGCCTGGATATCATCTGGTGTGTAAATTGGCGGTAAGCCGGAGTTTATCAGCGACTGGTTTTTGTAATAAGCATTATCCCAGGCATGTACCTTTTTTACCAGCACTTTTGGGTCTTGCAAACCGTAGCTGGCGTTGTAAGTAAAAGCCGGCTTTTGATTTAGCTTACCGCTTTTTGTAGTAACCAATAATACACCATTTGCCGCACGCGACCCGTATATAGCAGCCGAACCGGCATCTTTTAAAACAGATACGCTTGCAATATCGTTCGGATTCAGCGTGTTGATATTACCACCGATGATACCATCGATAACCACCAAAGGGTCGTTATTACCCAGCGTACCTACACCACGGATGTTGATGGTTACATTACTACCAGGGTTAAGAGAACTCTGCTGAATAATTAAGTTAGGCGCCTCGCCCTGTAAAGCCTGCAGCGTGTTTAGCACCGGCTTATTTTCGATGCTTTTTGAGCTTACCTGGCTAACCGCACCGGTGAGTGTTACACGTGATTGTGTACCGTAACCAACTACAACAACCTCGCTTAAGTTTTTGCTGGATGGCGCCAGGCTTACGTTGATCTGTGTTTTACCTGCAATGGCAACTTCCTGAGAAGTATAGCCTATAAACGAAAACATAAGGTTTCTGCCTGCATAAGCATCGGGCACCGTGAGTTTATAATTACCGTTTACATCGGTAACCGTGCCAACCGTAGTGCCGGCTATACTGATGTTTACACCCGGTAAAGGTTGCTTTTGCTCATCAAGCACACGCCCGGTAACGATAATATCGGCTACCCCGATGGTGTTGGCAGCAACGGTGGCGGATGCCTGTGCAACGCTGCAGTTAAGCACTGCGATACAAAAGAGCATCAGCAGGAAGGGGGCATTGTATAGCCTCCTTAATTTTTTTTGTTTTTGTAATAATTTCATTCTCATAGCAATTGGTTTATTTTGGATTTTCTTTTAGGGTTACTTTAATGCGGTCTTCAAGCCGCATGGTTAATAGTTTCGTCTGTCTTTTTCTTACTTAATAGGTTTAGGGGATTTATAAGTGCTTTTCCAGTAGGCCTCAATATCTTCCAGCGAGCGCCCTTTGGTTTCGGGGATCAGTTTCCAGGTGAGCCAAAATGCTGGCGAGCAGCATAGGGCAAACAGCCAAAACGTCCATGCCGAGCCTAAGCCCTCCAGCATTACGGGCGTTAACTGGCCAACTAAAAAGTTACCCACCCATAATGATAGGGTAGCCAGCGCCATGGCCTTACCGCGAATAGCATTCGGGAAGATCTCTCCCACTACAACCCAGCAAACCGGGCCGAACGAGAACGCGAAGCAGGATATAAAGGCAAGGATGAAGATGAGTATCCAGGGGCCACTGGTAAAGCCAAGCGCAAACAGCACGCCGATAACCACCAGCGATAGCACTGCGCCGCCTATACCTACAAACAGCAGCGGGCGCCTGCCCCATTTATCTACCGTAAAAATGGCCACAAAGGTAAATACCACGTTTACCAGCCCAATGGTAACCTGCCCGCCGAGGGCATTATTCAGCGTGAACCCGGCCTGCTCTAAAATGCGCGGGCCATAATAGATCACCGCATTAATACCGCACACCTGCGATAAAAACGGCAGCAGAAGGCCAATCCACAAAGCCTTGCGGTAAACCGGGGTAAATAGTTCTTTTATGGATGTGTTGTTGTCGTCGCCCTGTTCTTTAAAAGCTTTTACCTCTTTAACGGCCGCATCCGCCCCATCTATCTTCACTAATATGTCCGCAGCTTTTTGCTCTTGTCCTTTTAAAAGAAGCCACCTCGGCGATTCGGGGACTAAAAACAAACACAATAAAAATATACCGGCAGGCAAGGCACCCAAGCCCAGCATGCCGCGCCACACTTCTGCCGAAAATATTTTTTGCATCATATCGCCGCTGTGAACCTCGGATGCATGGTTTGCCAAATAGGCATTGCTGAAATAGGCCAGCACTATACCAATGGTTAATGCCAATTGGTATAGCGACACCATCATCCCTCGGAGACGCGACGGTGCAAACTCGGAGATATAAAGCGGCGACACCATAGACGCTACGCCTATACCCAAACCACCTATCAACCTAAAAATAATGAGGGTAGTGAACGAGCCCGATAACATGCAGCCAACTGCCGAGGCCAGGAATAAAATGGCCGATAGGATGAGTACTATCTTCCGGCCGTATTTATCGCTCAACCTGCCCGAAAAGCTAACGCCTATGATACAGCCCAGCAAGGCACAGCTTACAAACCAGCCTTCGCTTACCGGGCTCAGGTTAAAATCGGTTTTTACCAGGCTGATGGTGCCGGAAATTACTGCGGTATCAAAACCAAACAAAAAACCGCCCAATGCTGCAACCAGGCACACCAAATACAGATATACACTGCTTTTTTTTGCCATTTTTGAACTATTTATAGCGACACTCATGATGCTTATTTTAAAAATGCTTTAATAACTTTTGCGCGGCCATTGCCAAGTTTGGTTAGTTTATAGGAGCCAGCTGCAGCCGGTATTACCACCGTTTCGGCATAGGCATATTCTTTAATGGTGCCATCAGCAGTTTCGATATTGATGGCAGTACCTTCTACCAACATCAGCACATGGCAGCAATTGTTGGTGGCAATAGTGATGTGATTATCAAACTCTACACGGTGCACATCGTAAAAATGATCGGCATGGGTTGGTACATGGACAATTTGCCATCCTTCGGCCTGCTCAATAACGTGTTGTTTGGAGATGAGTTCCTCCTGCACGCGGCTGCCCTTGCGCTCAAAGTTGAGGTTGTTAAAAGCGTGGTCTATGTTAATGGGACGCGGGTTACCTTCCAGGTCCAGCCTCACCCAATCGTACATTTTAAAGGTGAAGATGTAAGGTGTAGCGCTGATCTCCAATACGAGGTTGCCCGCGCCGGCGCTATGTACGGTTCCATTAGGGATCAGGAACAGATCGTGTTTTTTGGCAGGATGCGATTGAACATACTGTTCAATATCTACCTCGTTACCCGTAGCCTGGCTTTTTTCCAGCACCTCCTTAAATTCGGCAGGGTTTATGCTCTCCTGGAAACCGAGGTATACATTTGCGTTGCTGTCGCAGTCTAATATATAATAGGTCTCATCCTGGGTGATATTCTCTCCAAAGTTCTCGCGGATGTAATTAAGCGTTGGGTGGCACTGAATAGAAAGGTTGCCGCCGTCAAATGTGTCCAGGAAATCGAAACGGATAGGAAACTCGTCACCAAATATATCGGCGTGTTTACCTAATACCTGTTTGTTGTTGTGAAACATCAGGGTATCGAAGGAAACTTCCAGTAGGTTGCCGTCGCTTTCAAAAACGATCCCGTTCTCGGGCACGATCAATTCAAACGACCAGGCATAGTTAACTACATCTGTGTTGATGTTCTTGATGTGATCCTTTATCCACTGCCCGCCCCATGCCCCGGGTTCAAACCACGGCCGTACCCTAATGGTTGACCGGCTTATTTTATCTAAGCCATCCTCCAAATCTTTTTTAAACATCCAGTTAAGGGTGTTTGGCCACTGCCCGTCTGCAAAAACTGCTATTTTATCGAGAATGGCTTTTTTATGGTTGTTCAGCAGCACCCAATCCACAAAGTAAAAGCGTTTATACATCTGGAAGGGCTCGGCAATTTCTGAAGCACCCAGGTTTGTGACAGCACCGGCCCGCATCCTGAACTGGATTTCGTTTTTGGGCAGGTCGATATAAATGACGGGAGCATCCCAATTAACCAAAGCAGCACCGGGGCCGATAATAATATTGATCGTTGCCGATTCGTCCGGTTGCTGTGCCGCAAGCTCTTCTATATTAAAAAAATCAGCCAGTGTTAAATCACATTTAGTTCCCCATACCGATTCATACTCGCCCAGGTACGGGGCAAATAATTCCTCCGATTTTTGAAGATTTTTGAAGAAATCCCCGGTTTTTACCCAATGAATTGTCAGCCCTGCCCCTTCCAGCAAACGGGTTAATTCATCTTTAATGGTATCGAAAAAAACGCCGGCATACCCATCAATCACAACCGTTTTTTGCTGTGCTATCCAACCAGCCAATGCGTCATATCCGCTAATGATCTTACCGTTGCCTAAACTGCAAAAAGGGTACACATCATATTCGCCACGGCCGGTGAATGAGCCGTCCAACTTAGCAGGCATAAGATACTGCGATGTTTTACGAAGGCTGCTTTCTGCTAACTCCAGCTGCTGATCATTCTTAGTTTCAGTGTTCATTTATTTGTAGTAATGTATGTACATATTAATTTAGATATAAAAACACCATCTCGGTGGTGCATGCTTTAAATTTTGGCGCTACTTTCGGTTTATAAAGTAATAATGTACAAACATAAAAAAATATTTAATTATCCAAATTAATTTTTGAATTATATTTTTGCCACCACAAGGTGTGTATATTACACCATTAAGCACATTTTAATAGTTAATATGTACCAACATATCAACTATTTGATAAAATTTATTATACTTGTATTACTGTAACCATTATGCGCTACTCTATAGATCATAAAAGCCCTATCCCGCTGCACGCCCAGGCAGAAACCCTTTTAAGGCAGCTTATTGCCGAGGAAGAATATCAAAACGGCAAATTAATCCCCAACGAAGTCGAGCTGGCAAAAATGCTGGCCATATCACGTACTACGCTTAGGCAGGCAATTAATAAACTGGTTTTTGAAGGCCTGCTTGTACGCAAAAAACGCATGGGTACTAAAGTTGCACAAGCCGGGGTAAGTTCAAAATCAAACAATTGGCTTAGCTTTTCGCAGGAGATGAAACTCAGGGGGATTACCATTCGTAATTTTGAATTACATGTTACCTGGGAAATGCCTAATGCAGAAGTGATCCGTTTTTTTGAGATAAAGCCTGATAAGCAGGTTTTAAAAATGGAGCGCGTGCGGGGTAAAACCGATGAGCCATTTGTATACTTCGCATCGTACTTTCATCCCCGGGTAGGCTTAACCGGCGATGAGGATTTTAAAAGGCCGCTGTATGAACTTTTGGAACATGAACACTCGGTTATTGCGACTCTTTCGAAAGAAGAAATTAGCGCCATGGCGGCTGATAAATTTATTGCCGAAAAGCTCCGCGTGCCTGTTGGCAGCCCTATTTTATTCAGAAAACGTTTTGTTTTTGACCAGGGGGAGCGCCCAATAGAATTCAACATCGGATACTATAAAGCCGATAGCTTTGTTTACACGGTTGAGAGCACGCGATAAAATGCGTTAAAAGCAGCTGCCGGTAATTATATGCAAAGCGCCCCATCTCACCGGGGCGCTTTCTTCAACTAAATCGCAGGAATGTTCCTCCTGAATTCTAAATGATCCGTTATGGATTTGTCACTAAAATATTTTTGAAGGTTACGTCGCTATGGTCGGTAAAAATGCCCCAGTTTGTTGTTTGCGCTTTATATATGCGGCAGCTAAGGGCTGCTACATTGTTGATATAAACCACCACCATCGAATTTTCTACCACAATATCCACCGCATGGTCGGTGTTCGGTGCAAGGGTTATGGGCACATCATTATCAGCAACTGTTGTTGAAGTTATGGATCCATGCGGCGTTTTATCAAAACTGAACCTGTTTTGCGAGGGCACAAACCGCAGGCTATAAAAATCGTTAAACCCATCACAGGCACCTATCATAAAGCCAAAATCTTTTGCCGAGCTCGCATAATTTACGGTAGCGCTTATTTTGAATTTTTGCTTAGCCACGGGATTGTAGATCACATTGGCAACGTCAAAATCGGCAGGGCTTATCATCCGGTAGGTTTGCTGGCCGGGCACGGTATTGGTTACATTACCCCACTGGCTATCCACTGTAAGCGCATAATTATTGGTTTCGAGGTTGGCCTTTAGCGTATGCGGAATAGTTAAGGCAAGGTCGCCGTTGGCAAGGGCGTAAAGTTTATGCACTGCCATGTTGCCGCCCCATGTCCAAGCCCCTGCATCGGTATGGCCGGCCAAAACGTTGGTCCAGCCGAAAATGTAGTGATCGCCAAATTGGTCTTTTTGAATTTTGCCGGCAAAGAAACTTTTCCCTTCAAAACGGCTTAATCCGGTAGGGTTGCTCCAGGGGCCGCCAACCGACGATGATTTGCGGTAATACATGTACTTGTTTATCTGATCGGAATAAATGAGGTAATAGGTACTGCCAATCTTGATTTCCTGCGGGCATTCCATCATCCAATAATTGGTAGCGCCGCCGTCGTATAAAACGCCTTGATAGGTCCAGTTGTTTAAATTGTTAGAGGTGTATTTTACAATAACACCGCGCATGGTACCGGCTATGGTTTTGCGGGCAGCTACCAGCATATACCAGGTGGTGCCATCCAGAAAAACGTAGGGATCTCGAAAATTATCGTTCTCGTCAAAGCCCTGCCCGGTTGGTACGTTGATGGTATTAAACGAGGTGTTTTTTGTATAGGCCGAAGTAGGGTTGGTTGATGATGCCCGCATAATACCCTCCAATTTGGTACCACAAGAAGTGTAGTTATTGTTATGCCCTGAGTAAAAGGAATAGTATGTTGAGCCACTTTTAACAATGCTTGCGGCGCCTACCGCATTATCCTGCGCACAGGTTGCCGAACTGGAGGAAATGATCTCGCCTGTTGCCGTGTAAGTGAAAAAATTGGTTGTAGTAAACGCATACAACGGGTGCCGCTTGTTGGTAGCATCATTCCAGATATCCTTCAGAAAATACACCACAAACTTATTGGTGGCCGCATCAAAAAAAGGAGCCATATCCCCTACCCGGTAACCGTCGGCCGTCATTTTGTAGATGGTGTAGTCGGTTTGTTCGGTTTGCTGCGTACAAACGAGGGCGGCAGTGGAAAGCGCAGTGCCTGCTTTGTCTGTCGTTACGGCTTTTAACACCGGTTTTAGCTGTTTTTCGGGCTTACAGCACCAGAGTGCAAGGCACAGCGAGGCTGCTATGCCAAATTTTACATTTGATAGTCTCATATTCGGTTTATTTAAATTGGTTTTACCTTATGGAGGGCTCTACTCCCGAGTATGTTATCTTTTTAAGCTGTAAAGGCCCTGTAGATTTGATATGCAATTGGTTTAGCGATTCTTGCGGGAAGAAGATATTGGTTAATACCGATAACCCGTCATCGGTAAAAACTTCTGCCGAAGCCACATCAACCAGTAACTTTATACATAGCCTCTCGCCTGCCGCAACGCGCGGGGCGATGGTTTTACGCGAAAAGTTATCAGCAAAGGCTACGTCGCCCGATTTGCTGCGGTCTACATAGTAAGTGTTGCTGGTTTTATCGTAACCTACAACTACTTCATCTCCTTTGGCGTTGGTAAGGTGGATTGCAATATTATCACGTTTTGCAAGTTGGATATCAAGGAGGTACTTACCGCTAAAGCCAATTAATTTCTTTGACAGGTCGTAATCACCATTGATTGTTACGTCCGCTATCGATTTTACTTTGCCGGTAATTTTTTTCAGTTCAACCACGGGTTCCGATGCCAGGGACAGGGTGCCTTTAACATCTTTTAATTTTAGTTCGCGCGGAATAGTCATGGCGCTTCGCCAGGCTTTGGTTGGCACTTTGTTGGCATAATCCCAATTGGTCATCCAGCCAATAAATATCCTCCGGTTGCCTGTATTGGAAAAGGTCACTCCGGCATAATTATCTGCGCCATAATCTACCCAGCGCGTTTCGGTATTATCCGGTGTAAAAGTTTTACCGTCAAAATTGCCAACAAAATATTGCGTTGCCGAGCCCCCACTTGGTCCACCGGGATTGATGCTCACAAGCAGTACCCATTTCTTTATGCCCTTATAATCCAGGCTTACCAGGTCGGGGCATTCCCACACTCCACCGTGCGCGCCAAGTTTCTCGCCAAACTCGCTTTCCTTTGTCCAGTTTTTAAGGTTGGGCGATGAATAGAAAGTGATACGGTCTTTAGTCGCCAAAGTCATTAGCCACTTTTTACCGGCTTCGTACCATTGCACTTTAGGGTCTCTAAAATCCCAGATGCCCGGGTTTGGCAGCACGGGATTGCCCTTATACTTCGTCCAGGTTTTGCCTTCATCGGTGCTGTAGGCAATACTTTGATACTGGTGCAACCCCGTTTTGGCATCCTCTATCTTTTTATTATGATGCGTAAAAATGGCGATGAGGGCATTTTTGCCAAAACCCGCTGTATTATTCTTATCAACTACGGCGCTACCAGAGAATATGGTACCCAGGCTATCCGGGTAAAGAGCAATTGGTTGCTCCTTCCAATGCACCAAATCGGTACTGGTGGCGTGCCCCCAATGCATAGGTCCCCAAATGGTGGCACCGGGGTTATGCTGAAAAAACAAATGATAAATACCATTAAGGTAAACCATCCCGTTGGGGTCATTCATCCAGTTTGCCTTTGGCGAAAAATGGAATTGTGGCCGGTATTGCTCATCTGCAAACGTTTGTGCCATCACCTTATTTGTATTAACCATTGCGGCTAATGTGGCCATGCCGCTTATAAATAATATTTTGAACTTTTTCATAAAGACGGTTTTATCAGTAATTAATTCCATATTGATTTTAGCTGCCAAGCTTGCAGATTAAATTGTGTTTCGCCCCGGTCCGAAAACAACTCTATACCGAGTTGTTTTTCGGAAGGGAAAGTCGTAGCGCTTAAAACCACTTCGCCATCATTTGTAAATACTTCTATCGAAGATTGGTCCATAAAAATGTGCAACTGCAATTTACCATTTTGTAAGCCAACCGGTGCCATTATCTTTTTTGCAAACAGCCGGGTAAAGCTGGTATCGCTAATAAAGTCCGTACAGTTTGTCCTGTCCAAAACCAGCGATGAGGTACGTGAGTCATAAGATAAAACCAGTTTGCGCCCTTCTCCCACCAAAAAGTTAAAGCCAAATAGGGTTTTGCCTCCGGGTTTAAAATCAGCCAGTATTTCATAACTGTTTTTGGATGGTTTAAAAACTGCCAGGTTTTGCGTTCCGTTTACTTTTAAACCGTTAATAGTTACCGCTGTGCCTCTCAACTTTTTTAATTGCGGTATTGGCTGCTGTATAATGCTATAACCGGTATTTGTTCGCTTTAAAGCCAACAGCCTCGGCAGCGATTCGAAACCTTTTCCCCATTGCGTGGGCACCTTGTTAGCATACTCCCAGTTTCCCATCCAGCCTATAGCAAATACCGAATCGCGCTGATTCCGGCGGGGATCGTAATTGCGCCAGGTACGTGTAGCATAATGATCGGGCCCGTAGTCCAGCCATAGCGCATGCTCCAGATGCTGATTCATTAATTGCTTGGAGAACATAATGTGGTCTACAGCTATAAATGCATTGCTTGTATCGGCGTTGTTATCTACAATTTCGAAATGTGCCTGTTTGCCGATAAGGCCCTGCACATCCCAGCCGTTCCATTTAAATACTTTGGTATTATCGCCCGTAGCCGACCGCTGCACCTTCCCGTTGACAATTAGATTTATGCCGGTACCGGCATGATCGCTACCCGCAATTAGAAAATTGATGGCAGAATGCTTTATCACAAAAGGCCTGGATACCGTTTTACCAACAACAGAACCTTTGGACGGAGTGCTTAAATAGCCCAAACCAAGGTAATCCGAAACGGCATCCTTCAGGTTTGATGTAAAGCCAATGGTACCAGGCTGCCAATTTGCGGCAAGCCCGCTTTCAAAATTGTCGTAAATTTCACCCTGTATGCCAGCGCCTGTTTTCAGGTAATCTGCTGTTCTTGCATCAGGCATAAATGTTTTTCCGTCAAAATCGCCAACGAAGTATTGCACTTTATTTGGGCCGCGGCCTATCATCAAAACCCATTTTTTTGTTTTAGTTCCGGCTACCGGGAGTTCGAACAAATCGGGGCATTCCCAAAACGAATTTTTTGCACCAAGCCCACTAAAGCTGCTGCAAAACTTCCAGTCTTTTAAATCCGCCGATTCGTAAATATGAATTTGCTGGATATTTGGTAGTGTTACCACCATTTTCCAGATGTTGCCCGGCTTATACCAAAAAACCTGCGGATCGCGAAAGAAGATCTTTTTAATATCCAGCACCGGGTTTTTATCATAATAATGAAAGGTTGTGCCGTTATCCTTACTAATGGATATTGCCTGCGTTTCGGGCAGGGTATCCCCTGGCATGTGCCTGGTAAAAACAGCTATCATACTATTTTCGCCAAAGCCGGAAGTGTTATTTTTGTCAACCGCAACCGATCCGCTAAAGTAGGAAAACTTCCCGTCGCCGCCTTTCATGGGTTTGGGTTGTTCCTGCCAGTGTACCAGGTCTTTAGATGTGGCATGCCCCCACCAAAAAAGATGATAGGTGCCATCGTTTAAAACCAGCCCGTCAGGGTCGCCTATCCAACCCTTCTGCGGGCTGAAATGATAAAGAGGGCGATACTTTTCTGCATACTTTACAGTTTGCGCGTAGGCACTTACTGCCATTACAGACAATAAAATAATCAGGAAAGCAACAACCCTCTTGTTCATCGTTCTGATATTAATGTTTAAGCACTTTCAGATTGTTTACATCAAGCTGCAGCATGTCGGCAGATAAGCTCCATGGTTTCCCCGGCATACCGTATACGCGGTTGGTTAACGCTATCTGGTCGTTCAGGTATAATACAGCCACCGAATTGTCCAACACTAAACTAAAAGTGTACGTTTTGCCTGTTTCAAAATTGAAAGGCACGCGCGTAACTTCTGCGCCGTTATTGTAAGCTGCTATACGGTGGTTTGCAGGCTCCATTTTGATAACATAGGTGCTGGAATTATTCGTTTGCGTGTTGAGGCCTATAGAAGCTGAGCCTGTTAGATTGCTGATGGTGAAACTGCCTGTCACTTTTGCAGTACTATCCAAACCGGCAAATTTATAGGAGGCAACGGCTGCCCCACCGTTTAAGGTATAAGCTGATGCACTGTGGTTAACGGCGCCAGCATTACCGCTTACTGGCGGCTCGGCCTCTTTAGAAAAATAGGCGCTTACTGCCGCAGGGCTTTTTACCCCAAGCTTATCGCTTCCCATTTTAAAAAACTGGTGTGATATTAAGTTACCGCCCCAGGTGCGTGTGCCGTTGTCGTTCTCGGGGTTGCGGCGGTGCGCCCAACCCAAAGTGTACCAGGAGGTGCCATCTGTGGCTGCACGCCCGGCGTAAAATTGGTGCCCGTCAAACATGTCTTGTCCGTCAGCAGGTTTCAACCAAGGGCCGGCGGTTGATGCGGCTACCCGGTAATGGGTGCCTGGTGTACTGCTCCAGTCCTCGGCAAAAAGCATAAAGTATTTTCCGTCTACTTTCAGGATGTCCGAGCATTCCAGCATCAGGTAATCGCCCTGTACATCCAGCGGGCCGCGAATGGTCCAGTTATTTGTAGCCGGATCTGAGGATCTGTATACCAATATAATGCCCTTACCCGCCTGCTGGGTGCTCACCAGCATCCAATATTCCGAAAATTCATCGTTATAAAATACATATGGGTCCCTAAAATCGGTTCCCGAGTAGCCTGCCGATGCTTTCAGCACATAACTGCTGTTTTTAGTCCATGTTTTCAGGTCCTTGCTGGTGGCGTACATAACGGCCTCGCGGGTATTTGCACCGGTAAACCCGGGATTGTTGTTAGTCAGCCAGTTTGAGCTACTGTTAAAGCCGGTATAATAGTAATAATACGTATCGCCCGCTTTAACCATAGAACCCGTACCAATGAAATGGTCTTGTGTGTTTACATTGCCGTAGGCGATCATCTCACCGCCGTCACTGAAATTCAACAGGTCCTTCGATGTTAACTTTGCAATCGGGTGCTGCCCTGCGCTGCTTTGCTTCACTCTGTCGGGTGCGTCAAACAGGTAAAATATCTCAAACTGCCCATTTACGTAGTAGGGCATTACATCGCCCACCCAACCGGTACCCGTAGCGGAGTTAGCCACGGGCTTGGGGTAAATATTGAACTTGGTTTCGGTATATGGCGCAACCGGGTTACTGGTTACGGTATCCTTGCTGCAACTACAGGCAAGCAGCGTTGTAATTAGGCTGCCTGCCAAAAAAAATCTTTTAAAAACCATATTACTTTATTTATAGGTTATTTTATGATTGCTATTGATGTAAGTAATCAATAGCGTTTTTGGTGATCTTTTTAATATTGGTGATGTACAGGTTATTGGTGCTTGCGCCGCCCTGCGGTTCAGAATACCAATCATAAGCGCCAAAAGCTATCACCACTACATTTGCTTTGCCTGCTACATTTTGCCATTCGGCAATACCCACACGGCCGTCCAAATTATCGTCCCAATTTTCTGACGCGAGGTTGATACCGCCCGTTTGTTCGCGCCAGCCGGCACCGTTTCCGTAGCCGCCCCACTCGTTTACAAACCACCATGCAGTATGGTTAAGGCGGAAAGTGCCGCTTTGTAATAACCACATTTTGCCCGGCTCGTAAGTGTCCACACCCTGGAATATCGGGTGGCTTTCGCGGGTTCTAAATGAAATACCCCAGTTATTTGAGCCTTCAATAAAACCAGCGGGCAAAAAGTCGCCGAATACGTTATTAGGGCCTTTACCCGCGGGTACTACGCCCAATGCCTCTACATAGCGCGCAGCAAATGTTGTAAGCATTAAGCCGCCGCCGTTGGCACGGTAAGCTTTTAATGCGGTAATAACCGCCGGCGTAAGCGCGGCGGCAGGCAAATCCTGCGATGAATCAAAATGCCACCAGATAACTTTATAGTTGGCCAGGCTGCGGCCACCCTCAATGCTCTGGAACGAAATATAATCAGCAGTTGGATAGGTAGTAAAGAACCAGTCGGCCGCCGCTTTTTCATCCGGGCTAGTAATGGCCGCCCTCGAGCCTGCAAGCCCAAGGAACGCGTATTCGCTAATAGAATTACTGATGACGTTTACGTTGTAAACTGCGCTAACTCCTCCAATAGTTAAGGTATAGGCAACCGGTTTTGTAAAATCCTGCGCCACGCCCGATGCCGGCGATGCGGTGATCCCGGCTGGCATGGTAAGCGTTGGCACCAGGTTACTTAGGTTGGTACCATCGGGCAGTATTACCGAAATGTTTTTGCCTTCCTGGTCTATGGTGCCATTTACGCCGTTAATGCTGAAAGCGCTAAGCGGCGGGGTTATTTTTACCACCACGGTATAATCGCGGTATAGGTTACCGTTGGTTACATGGTAGGTAACGTTACCGGTAAAGTTAAGTGCCTTGCCCGATGCCGGCGAAATTGTGGTCTCACCAGGCACCTGTATAGCAGGCGTAAGTGATGTAACATCGGTACCGAAAGGCAGGATAACCGTTATTTGGCCGGTGCTGTTATTGATCTCGCCCGGCACATTGTTTATCGCGAACGATTTCAGCTGCACATCGGCACTCACGTTAAAGGACGACTTTTTGTCCTTATTACACCCGGCGGCACAAAATGCCAGCCCGAGGATAAATAAGAGTGCTTTGAATGAATTAATATATCTTGTCATTTTTATTGATGATTAATAGGAGTTAATAGCCTGGGTTTTGAACGTACAGCCCTTCGCTAAAGAAGATCTGGTTTTGCGGGATAGGCAAATACTCGTCGCGTCCTTTGGTAAAATGCGCACCCTGGAAAATACTGCGCGCAGGTTTTTCCGTATCAAAATAGGCATTGATCACCTGGTCGGTTATCCCCCATCTTATCAGGTCGAAGAAACGTTCGCCTTCCAGTGCCATCTCCAGGCGGCGCTCAAAGCGCAGGGCCTTTCTCGCGTTGGCCTGGTCCCAAACAATGTTTACACCAGGGTTGTAGGGTTTTACATTGTATTTTGAGGTAAAGGTTCCGTTCTCCATTTTCAGCCTGGCGGTACTGTTACCCGCACGGGTGCGAATCTCGTTAATGAGTGGCAACGCCTCGGCCTGCCTGCCTAACTCTATAAGGGCTTCAGCTTTAAACAATATCACATCCGCCAGCCTTATCATGATACGGGTTTTGGTGTTGCCGTAAAACGGCGCTATATTGATGAAGCAATCACAATCGGGCGATACGTTCTCCTTCATAGAATTATAAGTACCATAGATAGGTACGTTGCGGCTCCAGCCGGCAGTAACCAGGCGGGTTGGCTCGTATTTCCATGGGGCGCCGGGGCGCGAGATGGTATGATCTACCCTTGGGTCAACCGTGTTCACCGCGAAATCTACATTCTGCTGGTTAAAGTTATCCAGCAAGGGTACACCATCAGCAGTGGTACGGAAGGCGTTCATCAATGTTTGCGATGGCTTTTGGAAATCGCAGCAGCCAATGCCCTGCGGCACTGTAAGCATATCGCCATAATTTACACGGCCACGGCCCGCGCCATCATCTGTGGAGAATTGCACCGACATAATGGATTCTGAACCATTCTCGGTACTGCCCGGTAAAAAATTATTGGCAAAATCGGGCTGTAATTTATAGCTTGATGCCAGCACTTTATCAGCCGCGTCAACAACTTCCTGCAGGTGCGTTGCATCTATGCCGGTAACGCCGTGGTTCTCGTTTTGCTTGTACGCCTGGAAAAGCCTTGTTTTTGCCAGGAAAGCATACGCCGCGTATTTATTAGCACGCCCTACCTGTGGCTGCAAGGCTGGGAGGTTTTCTGCGGCGAATTTAAAGTCGAGCGCAATTTTCTCCAGGATCTGGTCGCGGGTAAACTCGTTATTCTTTTTGTTTTTGTATTCATCTGCCGGCAGCGTCTCGTCTATGTATGGAATGTTTTTAAACAGGTTCTCCAGCATCAGGTACCAGTAACCACGTAAAAAACGAAGTTCGGCTTTGCGGGTATTCAGCAGGGGGATTTCTGTCTCGGTGAATTTATTCATCACCCTTAAGCCTTCATTTGCCCTGCGGATACCGATATAGATATTAAACCAGATGCCATCATAGTTCCATTGGTCGGGGCGCGAGTTTACAAAGGTTTCCATGGAGTGGAAAACATCGCCATCGTTTATGCCGCCGCCACCTTTATAGGCATCATCGGCGCGGATGTTGCCATACTGGTACATGCTAAATGCGCGGTTTATTTCATCGTTTCCTAATTGCGAGTAAGCAGCAATTACAAAGCCTTCTGCCTGCTCCGGCGTGGCCACCTGCTCTTCGTTTAGCGAACCTTTAGGGCCAACATCTAAAGCCTTTTTGCACGAGCCCGCTAAAATGAGCGCCGCTAATAATGTTGTATAGATATACTTTTTCATGATCGGTATATTTTTAAAGTTTGATATTGATGCCGGCAGTAACAACCGTTGGGTTTGGGTAGCCAAAACCGGGGCTTTCAGGATCCAGCCCGGTGAATGATTTTGATTTCCAGAGGATGGCCAGGTTATCGCCTCCTACATAAAACCTCAGCGATTTCAGCTTGATCCTGGATAAGGTGCTCTTGCCGAAGGTGTAGCCTATCTGCGCATTCCTAAGTTTCAGATAAGAACCGTTCTCCACAAAATAGGTAGAGAACCTTGCCTCAAAGTTGTTATCAGTTAGTGCAATGGCAGGGATAGTTGAACTGGTATTGCTCGGCGACCAGGCATTTAGCAGCCTTGCGCCTTTGTTAGACGATGACTCTACCGCGCTCCAAAAATCGGTGTAGTACTTGGCATCATTGCGCACATCAACAGAACCTACGCCTTGCAACAAGAACGACATATCGAAATTCTTGTAAGCAAGATTAGCGTTAAAGCCATAAGTGAATTTTGGCAGCGGATTGCCTATCCAGGTGCGGTCATCATCGTTAATAACACCGTCATTGTTACGGTCGCGGTAACGGATACGGCCAGGGGCAGCGCCGTTTTGGGTAGCGTGGGCCGCAACTTCTGCCGGAGTTTGAAACAAGCCATCGGCAATATAGCCAAAGAAGGAGCCATACGTACGGCCCAATATATTCTGGGTTTTACCGTCGCCGCCATACGCGTTTACTACTGATGATGGCAGTTTGGTAACTTTATTACGCACGATATCGATATTACCTACCAGGTCGAGCCTTAAGTTTTCACCAATGGTGCTTTTATGGCCTAATGAAAGTTCAAATCCTCTGTTTTGCATAGAGGCACCGTTTACGTAGGTATTACCCCCTTCGCCCAACACAGCAATGTACGGCGGCAGCAACAGGATATCTGATGTGTTTTTTACGTAATAACTCGCGCTACCGTAAAGTTTTTGGTTGAACATGGAGAAATCCAATCCAAAATCTGTCATCTGGGTAGCTTCCCATTTCAGGTTGGGGTTTGCGTTTTGCGCCAGGTAAAAACCCGATGGCAGCACGCCGCTTTTGTTACCGTTTATATCATAAGCGGTAATATTATAGCTGGATAGGTATATATTATAGATAGCGTTATTATTGATCTCCTGGTTACCGGTTTTACCCCAGCTCGCGCGGAGTTTCAAATCGTCAAATAACGAAGTAGCGCTCTTGAAGAACGGTTCTTCGCTCAACCGCCAACCCGCTGAAAACGCCGGGAATGTACCAAACTTATTGTTTGCCCCAAAACGTGAGGAGCCGTCATAACGCACCGTTGCAGATAACAGGTACCTATCCAGGAAAGAATAGTTTGCCTTGCCGATGTAAGACAGCAATACATTCTTTGCACCATAACCGCTATTATCCTTTATACCGGTACCTGCATCCAGGTACAGATAATCCGGATCTTCCAGAACAAAGCCCTCGCGGGATGCCATGAACGATGTGGTTTTATCCACATAATACTCCGTACCCGCAAATACATCCAGGCGGTGTTTGCCGGTTTCCAGCTTGTAATTAAGCGAGTTTGTCCACGTGGTTTTTACGTTGTGGGTTTGCGTGTTTATTACCTTGTTCACATCGTTTTCCAGATAGCCGCTTACGTATTTCTTTTGCCAGTTACGTGCTGTGTAATCGCCGTAATCAATACCGAAGTTGGAGCGGAAGGTTAGGCCTTTAAACAATTGGGCATCTGCAAAAAAGTTACCGAACAGGCGCAGGTAGTCATACCCGTTTTGTTGGTTATCCTGCAGTACACGTACAGGGTTTTGCCTATCATTCATGCCTTCAACCGGCCCACCCCAGCCTTTACCATCAACAGTATGTACCGGGATGATAGGCAAGGCCTGCAAAGCGGAGTTGATGATATCTGCCGATACCTCATGAGTTTTGGTGATGCTTAAATTCTGGCCGATGGTTACAGCCCCTTTCAATAATTTATAATCGGAGTTTAATCTTGCAGAAATACGGCTGAAACCTGTTGTCTGCACGATACCTTTGTTGTTATAATAACCTAAGGATAGCAGGTAGCGGCCGTTTTCGGTTCCGTTTGATAACTGCAGATCGTGGTTTTGGATAACGCCCAATTGCGAAATCTCGTTAAACCAATTGGTATTGGCTGCTTTAATGGTTTGCGCGCTGTTGAGGTATTCCGAAACGTAAACTTTATTAAGCACCGGCTGATTGGTAGATGGGTCTACGTTCCAATCGAAGTTGTAGTGCAGGCCGTTGTTGTTCGGGTCGAAGCCGTTGTTTACATAAGCCTGCCAAAGCACTTTTCCGTAGCCCTCGGCATCCAGCATTTTTAGCTTGTTTACATAGGTAGATACCGAACCGTAAGAGTTGGCGCTCACCTGCGTACCACCCAATTTTCCGTGTTTGGTGGTGATGATGATAACACCGTTTGCCGCCCGCGAACCGTAAACGCTGGCAGACGCCGCATCCTTCAATATCTGCATCGATTCGATATCTTCTGAGTTCAACTCGTGCAAGGCAGCCTTGGTAGGCACACCATCAATAATGTACAATGGGTCGTTGTTATTTAGTGTACCAATACCGCGGATGCGGATGGTTGTTGGCGAGCTCGGCGCGCCGTTACCGGTAATATAAACACCCGGTACCTGCCCCTGCAAAGCTTTCATAGGGTTTGCTACGGTTTGTTTCTTCAGTTCGTCCACATCAACAACCGCTACCGAGCCGGTGAGGTCTTTTTTACGCTCGCTTTGGTAACCAGTAACTACCACTTCATTCAAGTCGCGGGTGTTGGTTTGCAGGGCAGCATCAATGCTTGTGCGGCTACCTACGGCTATCTCCTGGGTTACAAAGCCGAGGTAAGAGAATACCAGCACCGGGCTGTCGCCTGTTACAGCAATGCTGTATTGGCCATTTACATTGGCTGAGGTGGCAATGTTGCTGCCTTTGAGCTTTATGCTCACACCGGGGAGTACCTCACCTTTGGCATCGGTTACTTTACCCGTAATGGTTTTATTCTGAGCCTTCGTTATCTGGAAAACAAAGGACAAAGAAAGGATGAGTAGAAAATATTTCAATTTCATTTCCTTTAAAAAGTTAATACTTAAACATTTATTGGGCGTGTGCCCGGTTTACAATTTTCTGGTGCAAAATGCCTGGTCAGGGCGAGAAAGTAAATGGTTTCTTCATGGTTTTTAGGGTTTTGAGTTTTATAATTGGTTTATATCTGTTTCGCAGCTTTTTCAGCTGGCTATTAATTCATGATCCGTCAAATTGGGGTTTTGGTTAAAAAGTTTCTTCTTCCATATAAACCGGCCGAGGTCGTACCGCGAATATTCGGGGCAGGCACCCGATTGTGAAGTAATAAATGCTCCCATCGCTACGGCGTAATCCAGCGCCACCTCTACCGGCTCATCGTTAAGTTTCATGGCCAAAAACGCGGCAAGGAATGCATCTCCGCTGCCAACGGTATCAGCAACGCTTATTTTGTAGGCGGGGTAATCATACCGGTAATCTACTGTGTAATAACTTGCACCTGTACCGCCCTTCGTTATCAATATTTCGCGCACGTTAAACTTGCGGAACAACAGTTCAATGCAAGCTGCCTCGGTTTGGCAATTGGCATCGTACCATTGGGCTATCTGCATCAACTCGCTGGTGTTCAGCTTCACCATATCGGCGCGGTTCAGCAGGTCGGTTACCAGGTCAACGGTATAATGCGGTGCGCGCAGGTTTACATCAAACACCCGGTAGTTGGCAACATCAAGCAACCTCAGCAATGTTTCGCGGCTAACATTGTCTCTCGAGCTTAAGCTTCCAAATACAAATGCATCTGCCTTGCTCACCATTTCTGCCAATTGCAGGTGCCAGGCTATCTTATCCCAGGCAACCGGGTAAACTATCTCGTACGATACCTCGTTATGGTCGTTTATACTTGCCAGTACCTCGCTGGTAGCATATTGCTGGTTTACCTGTATGTAATCCGTGGGCAATCCTACTGCTTTTAAAAATGCCATGAGGTTTGTGCCGGCCTCGTCTTCACCAATACTGCTGATCACCTGGCTGTTGACGCCCAGCTTGTGCAGGTGATACGCCACATTCATGGGTGCACCGCCGGGGATGCGGCCGGTAGGCAAAACGTCCCAAAGCACCTCACCAAAACAAACTACCGATGTATTCACATTTTTCATACGCTGTCGTATTAATGCATTACTAAATTAGAACCGATCTGTTCCAGCGATTTGCCCTTAGTTTCGGGCATCATACGCCAAACAAATATTAATTGCAGTACCATCATACTTCCAAAGAAGAAAAAAGTAGTTGCGCCGCCCAGTTTCTCGGCCAGGTATGGGAAACAAAAGGCTATCAACGCGGCCATTACCCAATGGGTAGAGCTACCGAGCGTTTGCCCTTTGGCCCGCATCTCGTTAGGGAAGATCTCTGATATAAACACCCAGATAACCGCGCCCTGCGAAAAGGCGAAGAACGCGATGAACACCATCATATATAGCGGGATGGCGAACCCATTGAAGGAGCCGGAGTAAAAAGTAAATGCCACCAAAAATAACGAGGCGATGAGCCCTACCGAACCGATAAGCATCAGCACGCGCCGGCCTACCTTATCAATAATATTAATGGCCAGCAGCGTAAATATGAAGTTGATAAGCCCAAGCCCAACTGTAGATAAAAGCGAGGAGTGTGCACCTAAGCCGGCCATTTCAAATATCCGCGGAGCATAATAAATGATGGCGTTGATACCCGATACCTGGTTAAAAAAAGCGAACAGGACGGCCAATATCACCGGCGTTTTGTATTGGCCGGAAAACAGGCTGGCAGTTTTGCCGGTATCATTAAGGCTGGAATTTTTTATTGTAACGAGCTCCTCATCGCAATTAAGCGGGTTTATCACACGCAATATTTCCAGCGCTTTTGCCACTTCGCCTTTTTTAAGGATAAGCCAGCGCGGGCTTTCGGGAATAAAACGAATGAGTATTAAAAACAGTAAAGAAGGGAAAGCCTGCACGCCAAGCATCCAGCGCCACGAGCTTTCGCCGCCCTGGCTAATGAGGTAGTTAGACAGGTACGATACCAATATCCCCAGCACCACATTAAACTGGAATAGCCCTACCAGGCGGCCACGGCGATCGGCGGGCGAAACTTCGGATATATAAATAGGTGCAGTTACTGATGATATGCCTACGCCAAGCCCGCCCAAAAACCTGAACACTAAAAACACGTACCAGTTATCGGCCAGCCCGGTACCTATTGATGATAGCAGGTAGGCGGCAGCTACAAAATACAAGGTATTTTTGCGGCCGAAAATATCTGAAGGCCGTGCGCCGAATAACGAGCCTAATACAGTACCTATAAGCGCGATGGAAATAGTTAAGCCGTGTTCTACTACGGAGAGGTGCCAGAATTGTTGGATAGATTTTTCTGCGCCTGATATTACTGCGGTATCAAACCCAAACAGGAACCCACCAAGGGCTACAACCATAGACCAGGCCAGGACGGAATGTTTTCTCATAAAATTTACTAAAGGTGTTATTGGTTTTAACTATCGCAAAGTAGGGCGATATGCCGGGCGGCCGTTATCGGTTTTATATCAAAAACGTTTAAATATCAACACAATACTAACATACTGATATTCAGCAGAATAAAATTACACATTCCAACATATTTTTGTATAACCTTTGCTTATGTTACACGCTATCTACAGTTTTGATACATGTTTGACGCAAATTTGAACACGGCCGGGGTCGGCTGTTTGCATTGTAAAATAATTTATTTATACTTTTGATTAACCAATTGCGCAAAAGGTGCGCAAACCTGTTGCACCATACATTTTATCTGAAGATCAAAACAAGGGCTTATGGCTTTTATAAGCAAATTGCGGATTGCAATATTATTATTGGTATTAAGCGTTTTGGCGTTACCCGGCTGTAAAAAAACCGAAAAGGCCTCGCAGTACACAATTGGGTTTTCGCAATGTATTGGGTCCGACCTGTGGCGGCGCAATATGTTGGATGAAATGAAAATGGAGCTTTCCCTGCATCCGGGCGCCAACTTTATATATGCCGATGCCGATGGCAGCAGCAAAAAACAGGTGGAACAGGTAACAACTATGCTAAACGAGGGTATCGACTTGCTGGTGATATCGCCCAACGAAGCGCAGCCGCTTACGGGTATAGTAGAGCAGGCCTATAATAAAGGCATCCCGGTTATTGTTATCGACCGTAAAACAGCATCGGCGCAGTACACCGCTTATGTAGGTGCTGATAATTACCAGGTGGGCAAACTGGCCGGCGAATACATGCACACCATATTAAAAGGCAAGGGCAATGTAATAGAAGTAATGGGATTGCCCGGCTCCTCTCCCGCTATTGAACGCCAGCGCGGATTTTACGATGCCATAAACCAATATAAGGATATCCACATTACCAAACAGGTTTATGGCGACTGGCTGAAGGACAATGCCGAGCGCCAACTGATGCAAATACAGCCTGAACTTAAAAACGCAGATGCCGTATTTGCGCATAACGATGTGATGGCTCTCGGCTCGCGCGAGGTGCTGAACAAGCTTAAACTGAGCAAAAATATAAAAGTGCTGGGTATTGATGCCCTGCCGGGTACCGGCGGCGGCCTGCAGATGGTATCGGCAGGTATACTTAACGCCAGTGTGGTTTACCCTACGGGCGGAAAGGAGGCTATCATGACAGCCTTCAGGATCCTGAACAAAGAACCCTTCAGCCGGGAAACCATCCTGCAATCGCTGGTTATAGATTCTTCTAACGTGCAGTTGATGAAACTGCAATGGGGTAAAATCAGCACACAGCAAAAAGATATTGAGCGGCAGCAGGCCCTGCTTGCCGAGCAGCGCGAAATTTACAACAACCAGCAATTGGTGCTCAACGTTATTGTAATAACCCTGGTGCTTGCTATCGTTTTTGGAGGATTGGCCTTTTATTCCCTTACCGAAAACCGTAAGATAAACAAAAGCCTGGAAGCAAAGAATAACGAGATCTTATTACAAAGGAACCAGTTGATAGATATGTCGGCCCGTGCCGAGGCGGCGACCGAAGCTAAACTAAATTTTTTCACTAATATATCGCATGAGTTCCGTACGCCGTTAACGCTTATTTTATCCCCGGTAGAAGATATGATGCGGAACGAGAAACTGAATACCTCCGCGGGCAAAAACCTATCGCTCATTCAAAAAAACGTATTTAGGCTGTTGCGCCTGGTTAACCAACTGATAGATTACCGCAAAATTGAATACGATAAACAGCAGATCAGCGTATCGCGCAATAACGTGGTAGCTTTTGCAAAAGACATTTTGGATAGTTTTCAGCATAACGCCAAAAAGCGCAACGTTAGCCTAAGCCTCATTACCAAAGAACCGGCTATTATGGCCTGGTTTGACGTTAACCTGCTGGATAAGGTCTTTTTCAACCTGATATCAAACGCGCTTAAATTCACCAATGAAAACGGCCGTATCCAACTGATCTTCTCACGTAGCGAAGATACGATAGAGATAGCTGTGCAGGATAACGGTATAGGTATGGAAGCTAACGAGGCCGAGCATGTATTTGAGCAGTTTTACCAGGCGGATAACGGTATGGCAAAAGGATCGGGCCTGGGGCTGGCGCTGGTTAAACAAATTATTGCCCTGCATTTTGGCACCATAACCGTTACCAGCAAAAAATGGCAGGGCACTACCTTCACTATAACCCTTCCTGTAGACAACCAACACAGCGATGCTGCCGTGCAGAAAAGCAAACCTAATGAAATTTCTGTTGAGGAACGCGCTAAGGTGTATACCGCCGATTTTGATGAGCTGCCTGTTATAACCAACAAGGAGGCGCTTAGTTCGCCCAAAGAACATTCGGTGCTGATCATCGAAGATAATATTGACCTTCTGCACTACCTGGGCGAAAAATTGAGCAGCGAGTATGAGATATTTATGGCTGATGATGGCACATTAGGGCTCAACGAGGCGTTTCAAAATGTACCCGACCTGATTATCTCCGACGTAGTGATGCCCGGGATATCAGGCAAAGCCATGGCCGAAATGCTAAAAACCGATATGCGTACTTCGCACATCCCAATTATCCTGCTTACTGCGCAGGTAAGTGTAGAGCAACAAATAGATGGCATAAAAAGCATGGCTGATGCGTACATGACCAAGCCCTTTAATTACGACCACCTGCTGGCCACTGTAAAAAATCTCATCCGCAACCGGGTGATACTGAAAGAACATTTTACAAGCGATGTTAGCCATGGCTCCATGCCGGTTTCTAAAACGCTCGACAAGAGATTCCTAAATGATTTTTCGGGCATTGTAGAGCAAAACCTCGGCAACGAAAATTTGAACGTTGACGACATCTGTAAAACATTGGGCATATCGCGTGTACAGCTTTATAGGAAGGTAAAAGCACTCCTCGGCTGCAGCATTACCGACTATATTTTGAACCGCCGCCTTAAAAAAGCTAAATACCTGCTTATAAACGAAGGCTACTCGATATCAGAGATCACCTACATGGTAGGTTTTTCCAGCCCTAATTACTTCTCAACAGTATTTAAAGCCAAGTATAATTGCACGCCAAGCGAGTTTAAAAAGCAGCAGGCGTAAAGTAAAAGCCACTCTATATTGAGCACTGCGTGGCAATTGGAAACCAATACTAATACAGTAATTAACTCAGCTAAGCTAACCCCGATGCAATCTTGATGCAGGGTTAGTTTAGCGGAGGGTTATTGACACTGTATTTTAATGGTGTTGTTTAAAAGCGTTTAGAAAGCTTTTATGTTAGTTTGCCGGCCTTCGTTAAGCGGGTATTTTTTGGGGTCCTTATCCAACACTACATAAATAGAATCTTTAAACTCGTTTATGCCGCTCAAAATAATCTGGTTTGGCGTAGGCCTGCTGTAGTGCAATACCTGCCGCTCGTTTTTGTAATGGATATTCTTATTTTGTAAATACAGCATATGGTTAACCGTATCGGCCTTATAATAAAAGTACCGCCGTTCGCCGGCCATGCCGCCCACTTCCCAGCGGGTTACGCCGAGATCTCGAGGTTTGTTTTGCTTGGCTAACCTATCGGCATTTTGCGAACTGGCCTCGTTGAGTTTTTTGTTTTTACTTTGGGTTACCCTCAACGGCGAATAACCTATCATCCTATCGGCAATGGCCTTCCGGTTGGTTTTATAACTTAATGACGACCAGCCTTCGAAGGTTGCATCCTGCCAGCGGATAGAATCCTGCGGCGAATAAGGTATCACTTTGTTATTTAGCCTGAACTCTGTTACCTGGTAATAACTCTTAGCATCGGGCAGGCCTGGTGTGCTGGGTATGTTATAGTTGTTGCCATAAAAAAAGCCATAGCCCCACAAAGCAATGGTTACCGGTACAAAAGCTATATTGAAAACCGCTTTCGTACCCGCTTTGAGGCGGCGCTGCCAGGTTTGGTTCAACACCGGGTAGTAATGATAGGGCTGCAAAACATCCTTCTCTTTTACAATCAGGTTCCATATTTTAGGCAAATCGTACCAGGTGATAAACACACCAATAATGGCAAAATAAGCCGCCGGCACCGCAACGCCTGCGTCATAAGCGTGGTTGGCTATACAAATATTAAATGTGACTACGGCTGCCAGCGCTGCCCCTAAAACAGCAGTTTTACGGTGAAGCAGCAAAATGCCCGGAATAAACTCTGCGAAACCCAGGAAAACGGTATATCCGAACGATACCCCCACATGCGACCAGTACAGCTTCTTCTCCGCCATATCTATAAAAGGTGTGTTCAGCATGCCCACAGTTGGGTAAACCATTTGCATCGGGAAGATCTTTTTGCAGCCCCAGCCTATCATGCCATAAGCCAGGCGGTAACGGGCAAGCACCCGTATCCAATAGTATAGCTTGTCGTAAGTAAGTGTTTTCCTGTCGATAGCCGTCCAGATTCCGGCACCCACAACCGAGGCCGCAAAAAGCAGTATCAGGTTGATATAGTTTAGGATACCAAACACCCCTTCTTCCGATTCGATGGTAACGATCTGCGGCGGCCAAAAGGCTACGATGGATTGAAAATCGTTATAGGTTATTTTGCCCCACTTTAAGCTAAATAAGTGCTGGTAAAATGCCGAATACAGCGGAATACACAAAAACAGCATGTACAGGAAACCTATCCTGAAGGCTACCTTTTGGGTAAGCGTCCAGGCTTTTGGCCGGGCAGGCTCTACCGCCTTTTCCGATTGTTGACTTACAGGCGCTTCCTGTACTTCATCGGGGTGAATAATTACTTCTGACATATCTTTTAATTTTAGGTGATGGTTTAATTGGTTAAATTTTAACGGCCTTGCGGCGGCCCTCCAGCATCATATATTTTTTATTGATCCTGGCCAGTACTACATGGATCGAGTCGCGGTTTTCATTAATGCCATTCAACACAATAGTGGAGTCGTTCGGCCGGTTGTAAGTTAAAAACAGCTTCTCGCCGCGCTCGTTAATGTTCTTGTTTTGCAAGGCCAGCGTATGTTTTACCGTATCGGCATCGTAATAAAAATAGTGGCGGCCACCATGCCCGGCAAGTTCATAATTGCGGTCGATATCCTTTTCGTGGTAGCCCTCCCCGCTCGAAAAATCGATTTTTACCGGCCGGTTCACCTTTATGGTGAGGGTAGACCATTTTTCGAATACCACATCCTGCCAACGGTTATGGTCGGTTTTCGAATATGGGATGGTATCCTTATTCAACACAAACTGCTTCACATCATAATAGCCATAGGCCTTGCTCAAGCCCGGCGTATGCGGGATTTTATAGGGGTCGGTATGGAAATTGTCAAAAGTTTTCCAGGCGAAGAGCAGCACAAAAAACAGGAATGCTGTACGCAATGCTGTTCTTGTTTTGCGTAGTTTGCTATCTGTAAAAGCCGGCACCAGTTTATTAGCAAATGCGGGCACATGCAATACCAGCATATCGTACAGCCGGGGTATATCGTACACAAACAGGAAAGCTGCTATCAGCACTATATAAGTGCTCAGCACCAATTCGCCTACATCATAAAAGCCGTTCACAACGGCCACGTTGCCTATAAAACCAAATATCAGCCCCACGCCAAAGGTTACCGTTTTTCGGTTGACCAGCAGGAAAGCAGCCAATATCTCTATAAAACCCAAAAACGACTCGTAGTTTGGCGATATACCCAGCGTTTGGAAATAGATTTTCCAGGCAAAAAAATCGCCATAGTTGGTAAGCAGGTCGCTAAGCGATGGGTATGGCATCTGTAGTGGAAATAGCTTTATAAACCCGTAGGTTATCAGTACAGCCGCCAGCCGGTAGCGCACTATCACGCGCAGCCAGTAGTATAAAACAGTGTACTCCCTGCGTTTGCTATCCAGCCTCGCCCAAATTATGGCACCAATTGCCGAAATAACCAGCGTTATACCCCAGTTGGCAAATTCGCCCCAGCCGTATTTTGGCAAATTTTCCTGCGGGATAAACTGCAACTGGTATTTGGTGAGTTTTAGCAATTCGTAAAAGTTGAAGTGCAGCCAGTTAATGCTGAATAATTCCCGGTAAAACTTCCAGTCCAGTGGCACGCTTAACAGCACCAGGAAGATAAAGAAGAAGCGGAAAAGGTTTCGCTCCCATCCTTTCCATTGTTTAAATGTTTGTGTTGGTTTTGCTATGCTGCTAAAATGGGCGCTAAGCCGGTGCAGCCAACCCCCTGTCGGGGCATGCGCTTTGTTGTTTAATGCTTGGCTCATGATTGTAAATTTTTATGGTGATGATTAATAACCGGGGTTTTGTACCAATGCCGGGTTCGCCAAAATTTCGGCACCAGGAATTGGGAAGATGTATTTGTTGGCATCGTTAAGGCTTAGTACAGCCGGTGCACGCCCGGTCCGCACCAAATCAAACCAGCGTTGCGGCTCCAGTGCAAATTCTACCTGGCGCTCATTTTCTATTGCCAGCAAAATATCATTGGCGGTTGTGGCTGTGCTTGCGGCAATACCCGAGCGTACCCTAACTGCATTTAAATCGGCCAGGGCTCCATTTAGGTCGGGCGTTGCCTTTTTTACTCTCGCCTCTGCACGGATCAGGAATAACTCCGCCGTGCGAATCACATAACCTGCGGCCACATTGGTCGGCGATATACCTCCAAAAATTGCCGTACCGGTTTTGGTTGCCAATATTTTTCGGCCGCCGCCAACCGCAGGGTCGTTAAGCAGGTTGTAGAGAGTTGCTTTAGGCTCCAACGCACGGTTGTTACCGTTCCATAAAGAAAATGCAGGGTTAACATCGGTAGTGTTATACGATAATTCTAAAACCGATTCAGTAGTACCGGCAGCCAGCGCAAAGGGTGTTATCAGTTTGTAACTTGCATTGGCCAATACAGCATTGGCGTCATTTTCGGCCTCCTGGTATTTTTGCAGGTACAGGTTAAGGCGTGCCCTCAACGCGTAAACTGTAAACTTGGTTGCGCGGTTACGCACTACAGTGGCAGGCAGCAGGGCTTCGGCTTTGTTCAGGTCATCCAACACCTGTGCATACACTTGCGCCTGTGTGCTTTTTGGTGTGCCCACCTTATCGGCAACTACATTGGTTGGCGTTAAAAATATAGGTACGTTGCCAAACAAACGGGCAAGATCGAAGTACGATAAGGCCCTGATGAAATACCCTTCGCCTAAAAGCTGGTCTTTAAGCGCCGGGGTAAGGTTAATATCGGTTACCCCCGGCACTTTTTGGATGATGTGATTTGCCCTGTTAATGGTATTATAGTTATTGGCCCAAAGCGTTAACAGCAGCGGAATATCCGAGCGGAGGTTATAATTAACTACGTTGAGGTCGGTTTGGGCGTTGTTAATGGAGCGTACATCCCCACCGGATTGCAGCACTACATTTTGAAAAGTGGAGCTGTAATTTAAATTGGCGAGCCCACGATAAGCGCCGCGCACGGCAGTTTGTGCCGATGCACCATCGAATATAGTGTTATCATCAGATACCTGGTTGTACGATGGCACCTCCAGGTATTTTTTGCAGGATTGCAGCGCTATCCCGGTTATTGCAATTATCAGTATAAATATCTTTTTCATGTGTTGTGATGTTAAAAAGTGATGCTTGTGCCAAATTGAACGCCTACCGGCTGCGGTGGCGTGGCAGTGTCTACTCCCTGCAGGTTGGCTACGCCACTGCCGGATGATTCAGGATCGGGCCCGGTGTAATGGGTAAACAGTAACAGGTTGGTGCCCTGTACATACACACGCAGGCGC
>NZ_CAMLOV010000025.1 GCF_946481715.1 uncultured Mucilaginibacter sp.
AAACACCTGTGCGTTCTTTTGCAGGTCTCCCTCCATAGGGATCTCCACCAGGTTATTTTTTTCGAACCCTACAGAAATATCCTGCACATATTTTATTTGCCTGTATATAACGATGGTAGCAGTAATTAAAAACACCGCTATAGAAAATTGCAGTACAACCAATATTTTACGCAAAGGCAATGCAGAGCTACCGCCCTTAAACATCCCTTTCAGCACTTTTATCGGTTCGAAAGACGAGAGGTAAAAAGCAGGGTAACTACCGGCAATAAGCCCGCTTGTTAACCCTATGCCCAGTATAAACAACCAGGCGTAACCATCTTTATACGGCAACGACAGTTTTATGCCAAGCAAGTCGTTAAAATAGGGCAGGCTAAGGATTACTATGGTTACTGCCGCAACCGTGGAGAGCATGGATAAAATAACCGACTCGGTAATGAACTGGCTGATGAGCGAGCCCCTGCCCGACCCAATGGCCTTGCGGATACCTACTTCCTTGGCACGCTCTTCTGACCGGGCTGTAGAAAGATTCATAAAGTTTACGCAGGCTATGAGTAGTATACAAATAGCAAGTGTGATAAACAATTGTATCTGGTCTATCATCCCGCCTACGTTTTTACCGTCCTCGAATTTAGAATACAAATGCAGCCTGGAGAATGGGTACAAAAACAAAACATTTTTGTTGCCTTCGCTGTGGCGCGCCACTATGGTTTTCAGGATGCTATTTGCCCTTGTAAGCGATTCGGGGCTTTTCAACTGTACAACGGTGCGTGCATAATTACTTCCCCAGCCCGAGTTTTTGGCCCATGGGTTAGCATCTTCAAACATTATCCAGGGCAAAACAAACTCAAACTGAAAAGAAGCGTTAACCGGCACATCTTCTATAACACCGGTTACCGTTAAAGGTAACTGGTTGTTGCGTTTTACAATTTTGTTAATGGGGTCTTCCTTGCCAAAAAGCGTGGTAGCAAGTGATTGTGTTATTACGATAGAATTGGGAAGTTTTAATGCGCCTTTAGGCGTTCCCTTTATAAACTTGTAGGAGAATATACTGAAGAAGCCTTCATCGGCAAATAGCCCCTTCTTTTTAAAGCTGTTATCCTTGTAGGTTAGCAGGCCCTCCGCTGAGTAGCTTATAACCCTGGCAGAGCGTACCACATCAGGTATCTCTGTTTTAATGGCTGCCGAAGCTTCGCCCGGTGTAGACGCAAAGGTATATGTTTTGCCATCGCCCGGCTGGTTATTCTCTACCAGGTAAATGTTTTGGATGTTTGCAAATTGCTTATCGTAGTTAAGGTGATAAGCCACATACAAAATGAGCAGCAAGCAGCTTGCAATACCCAATGCCAGCCCGCCGGCATTTAAAAACGAAAAGCCTTTGTGTTTAGCAATACTTCTCCAGGCAATTTTTAGATAATTTTTAAACATATAATTGAGATGATAGTTTGTGGATGATGGTTCATAGCAAAATATATTTATAGCTGATGGTCCACAGCAACACTATTCACTATGAACCATCAGTCATTACCTATGAAGTAATTAATAACTTACATTGACGCTGCCATCGCCGCGCACCGCTACCGGCGAGCCGCCGCCGTTAAGCTTGCCAACCACTCTCTCTTTTTCCTTTTGGCCCTGGAAGGTTCCACCGGACGACATACTTACACGGTCGCCACGCACATCCAGGTCAAAACCTTTGTTGGCGGGCAATTGCAGGTCTACGTGGCCTGAGTTACCATCTATCTTTACATATTTATCTACACGGGTCATCTGTACATGTATGCTTCCAGCACTGGTTGAAGCGTCGACACTACCTGCAATACCTGTAAGGTTAACACTGCCGCCACTGGTGCCGGCAATCAGCTCACCATCTATATCTGCGCCGCTTACGCTGCCCCCGCTGGTTTCGGCTTTTACGTACCCTTTAAGGTTATTTAATTTTACCGAGCCACCTGATGTTTCCAGTTTCAGGTGCCCGGTGCAGTTGCTGGCACTGATGCTGCCACCGCTGGTTGTCAATTCTATCTCTTTGCTCGAGTTTGATACATTTATACTGCCGCCGCTGGTTTCGCCTTTTATGATGCCACTAACGCCGCTGATGCTGAGGCTGCCACCGCTGGTTTCAAAATTTTGGTTGCCTGTAAGGTTAGCTATGCTAATACTGCCACCGCTGGTATTCAGGTTGGTTTCGGTAGCTTTATTTACATACACCTTAAAACCGATGCTCAGGCTTTTTCTCCAGATGCTGATATTGTGCCTTTGCTTCGCGGTTGCGTGTAATTCGCCACTATTTACGGTGATTGTTAAAGAATAATCTTCCTGCAGGCGTTTCGCGATCTCCTCTTTGCTTAGGTTTTGGCCGTTGTTGCCAACTACGTAAACCTCAATACGGGGCTCTTCGCCGCCTTTAACAGAAATGCTGCCGCCACTGGTATTTACAAACACAGTTTTTATGTTATCTGATGCCAGTGATTTTGTTAAATAGGGCGTTTTGCTGTCCTGTGCTGATGCAAGGTAAACGGGCGACGCCAGCACTAAAAAGAATAAGAATTTTTTCATGATGTTTAGTTTTTATAATAGATGCTTATTGTTGTTAAATAGTTGCACGGATGTAGATAAAGAGTCGAGAACCAAGAGGCAGAATCAAGAACAATTCTGTCTTGGCTCTTGACTCTTATTTCTTGGTTCTCTATTCACTCTTCAAACTCTTTACCGGGTTTGTTATGGCTGCTTTTATTGATTGTATGCTGATGGTTGCCAGCGCAACTAAACTCGCCCCGCCGCCTGCTAACAGGAACACCCACCAGTTTATGGTTATCTTATACTCAAAATCCTGCAGCCACTTATTCATGGCAAACCAGGCTATGGGGCACGCAATAATCGTGGCTATAATAACCAATTTCATCAGGTCTGTACTCAGCAGGCTTACAATGCTGGTAACGCTGGCACCCAATACCTTACGGATGCCAATCTCTTTGATGCGCTGTTCGGCAGTAAAAGTTACTAATCCGAATAAACCTAAACAAGCAATGCTGATGGCCAGTATAGTGAAGATGAGCAGGATGCTGCCTTGCTTTTGTTCGGTTTGATATTGGGCGGCAAAGTTTTGATCGAGGAAGTGGAATTCCGGCTTTTCTTCGATATCGAAAGTGCCGTAAACCTTGGTAATATAGGCCAGGGATGCCTTGATGTTGTTTTTGCCTATACGGACATACAGGTTATCTTTATCATTAACTTTCTGTGGCAGGCTTAAAACCGTTGGCAGTATTTTATGCTGGAGCGAGTAAGTATTGAAATCTTTTACCACCCCTACAACAGTTTGGCTAATCACCTTACCTTGCTGGTCGATGCCTGTATATACTTTCCTGCCAACCGGGCTTTTCCACCCCAATTTTTTAACGAGCGTTTCATTAACTATTATAGATCCGTTTATATCGCTAGTGATAGATTTTGAAAAATTTCGCCCTTTGTCCATTTTTATTTGCAGGGCTGGGATGAAGTCTTCATCCACAGTTAAATTCTGTACCAAAAGCGATTCGGAGGTGGCCTTACCATCAGGCCCTAGGTTAAAATCACCGCCACCTATGTTGTTATTCCCTATAGGGTTGCCGGCAGTTGCTACATCTTCAATGTTGGGGTTTTGCATTAACTGCTGTCTTAATGCATCAACCTTGCCCCGCACCTGTTTATTGTGGATATGAAAGGTAAGCGTTTGCGCTTTATTAAAGCCGAGGTCCTTATCCATCGCAAAGCGTAGCTGCTGGTAAATTACGCAGGAACCTACTATCATTGTTATCGTAATAACAAACTGGAACACCACCAATGATTTACGGAAGAAAACAGTTGCCATTTGATTGCCAAGTTGACCTTTCATTGCGTTGATGGTGCCAAAGCCTGATAGGAACATAGCAGGGTAAATGCCGCTCAGTATCCCTGTGAATAGAGAGAAGCCTGCAAACATGGCAACTGTTTGTACCTTGCCAAATTGCATTAATATTAAAGTTTTGCCCGATAGTTGGTTAAAATATGGCAGCGAGAATTGAATAAGAGCTGCTGCAATAAGCGTGGCAATAAAGGTTAACAGTACAGATTCTGCAAAGAACATCATAATCAGCTGGCTCCTGTCAGATCCGATCACCTTGCGTACGCCAATCTCTTTTATCCGGATAGATGAGCGTGCCGTAGCCAAGTTTACGTAGTTAATTACAGCAATGATAAGGATAAGTAAAGCGGTGATGGTAAACACGTATACGTAGGTGATATTGCCGTTTGCACCTAACTCATAACCTAAATTGGAGTGCAGGTGAATGGAAGTTAACGGTTGCAATTCCATCCTAAATTTCATTTCGCCAAGGTCGTTCTTCAGGTATTTATCATAAAATTTATCGCTGCCGGCTTCTATAATTTTATTATCTTCTTCATTTTTTAACAACACATAAGTATAAATGCTTGAGTTTCCCCAAGGAGCGGTATAACCAACCGGCAAAGAACGCAAGGCTTTAAAAATAAAGTGGGAGTTAACAGGCACGTCGGCAATTACACCTGTAACATTGTTTGCAGTGCCTTCTATTGATATGGTTTTATTTAAGGCCGATTCTGTATCACCAAAAAGTGCTTCGGCAAGGGTTCTGGTTAATACAATGCTTTCCGGTTTGCTTAAAGCGGTTTCTGCATCGCCCTGTAAAAATTGGTAGCTAAATATTTTGAAGATGGCATTGTCCGTAAACATCATGCTGCCTTCGTTAATAGTTTTATCGCCAACGGTTATTCTACCACCGCCTTCGGCATCAATCCTTGCAGTTTCTACCACCTGCGGAAAATCCGATTTTAAAGCAGGCCCATAGGGTGGTGAGGTAACTGCAAAATCAAATTTACCGCCGTTCCATATAGCATGTTGGGTTACACGAAAAACGCAATCAGCTTTGGTGTTGTAGCGGTCATAACTCAATTCGTCGGTTACATATAAGGCTATCAGCCAAAAAGCAGCTATACCAACCGCAAGGCCAAAAATATTGATGAACGAAAAAGCTTTGTGCTTTTTAAGGTTCCTCCAGGCTATTTTAAAGTAATTCCGCAGCATGTTCTATTTGTTTGGTATAGCATAGTAAAAGACATACCAAACATACAAAATACTGTTTATAAGCAAGTTATGTTATATTCGAAATTAAATCCTGTACGCATGTGTTACAATGCGGTGTTCGGTTATGATACAGGTTCAGAACGCTGGTTCCTATAAATGTCCGAAATTTTATTGTAACCTGATGCTGGCTTCTTTACCAGAATATTTGATCGCTCGTCGAATTAAAAAAATTGTTTGCAAAAAAAAGCCCCTAAAAAGGGGCTTTTAAACTTAGTGCGGAAGAAGGGACTCGAACCCCCACGCCTCGCGGCGCCAGATCCTAAGTCTGGTGCGGCTACCAATTACGCCACTTCCGCGTTTGGTTTTTTAGAGTGGGCAAAGATAGTTTTTATTGCTAAATATTAAAGCACATTTTTTCTTTTTTAGCTATCTACCTCATTTTGTTAGCTTTTAAATTATCGCGAGGCTTTCAAGCAGCCGGCTAAAGTATCCGGGCGCCTCCAGTAAACGGCTGCCATACCACGAAAACATCTCCCCATCAACCAAAATTACTTTTGCATTTGGCAGTAAAGCTTTAAGTTCTGCAACGTGTTTTTGAACAAAGGGATACGGCTCAGATGATAGCAACACCAATTCAGGATCGAGCACTATCAATTCGTCGGCCGTTATTTCGGGGTAACGGCATTTGTTAAGTACATTTTTTAAACCACATAGCTTCATCATGCTATCTATAAAGGTACCTTCGCCGGCAGCCATATAAGGTTTGCGCCAAATAAAGTAGACTGTGCGGAGTCCTGCTTTCGGTTTTAGTAAAGCATCAAAGCGTTTTTGAATATTCTTGTTGATCTGTAAAGCTGCTTCTGCCCTACCCGTTATCTCGCCAATGCCGTGTATCATTTGCAATGCGCTCGGCAAATCGCAGATATCGCTTACCCAAACCGGGTAATGCCTCATCAGTTCCTCTACCTGGCTTTGCTCGTTTTCTTCCTTATTAGCGATTATAAGATCGGGCTGCAATTGGAGTATGGCCGCCAGATTCAGTTGCTTGGTGCCGCCTATTTTGGCTTTGTTGCCAACCTTGTCTGCCGGGTGTACGCAAAACTTTGTTACGCCTACAACTTCGGCATCCAAACCCATAAAAAATAATAGTTCCGTTTGCGACGGAACTATCGATATTATTCTTTTTGAAAAAGGCGGTGCAACAACCTCCCGCTTAAGCTGATCTTTAAATACGGGCATATTTTTACTTACCCTTGCCCTGCACCATCACCTTTACTGTTTTGAGGATGATGTTAAGATCGGAGTTAAGGCTTATATTTTGCAGGTATAAAAGATCATAACGCACGCGGTCGCACATCTGGTCAACGTTTTCGGCATAACCGTAATGAACTTGCCCTATAGAGGTTAACCCCGGTTTTACACGCAGCAACCGTTTGTAGCTGGGGGTCTTTTCCACAATCTGCTCAATATAGTACTGGCGTTCTGGCCTTGGCCCTACTACCGACATATCACCCTTTAGTACATTCCAAAACTGTGGAAGCTCGTCTAAACGGGTTCTGCGCATGATCATCCCCCATTTTGTGATACGTGGGTCGTTATCTTTAGAAAGTTGCGGCCCTGCTAATTCAGCATTAACGCGCATACTACGGAATTTATATATATAAAAAGGTTTCTCATCTTTCCCGATACGTTCCTGCCGGAAAAAAGCTGGCCCTTTTGAAGTAAGCTTTGTTACAATGTAAAGCACAAAAAATACGGGTGCACCGGTTACCATTACTATAGAAGAGAAAAAGATGTCAAAGCTCCTTTTTAATATGCGGATTTTGAGACCTATCTCAGGATGCGAATTTAAATGCAATACTGGTACATTATCATAGTTAACAAGGTGCGCGTAATTATTGCTGAGAATAAGGTCTGATACAACTTTTATCTTTATCAGGTAACTATCCCCCATTTTAACCAGCCTGCTTAATAACACCGGATTCATTTGTTTGTAACAGATGAATATTTCGCTTGGCTCCTTTTCGATCAGCGTTTGTACTAATGCATCTTCAGACATGGCAGCCATTTCCTCTTCTGATATAAAATCGCTCAGGTCGTATCCGTATTCGGGGTGCTGGGTGAAAGATTTCACCAGACGCTCGGCTATATTTTTATCGCCGATAATTACAATTTGGCGGTGATTGTACCCTTTTTTACGAATATAGTCCAGAAAAAAGAACAGTAGCGAGCGTTGTACCACCACAAAGGCAAAGAACAAACTGTAGCTCAGCATCACCTCGGCCCTTGAGATGTTGCTTATTTTAAAGAAATAAATAATAGAAAAAACGCAAAGCAAGTGGTAAATAAGGGTCAACAAAAACTTGTTGATATTATCCCTTAACAACAACGGCCTAAACACATAGAAGCTTCTTGATAACGCTGAAACCACCACCCAGGCAATATTCACCAATAAAATAAAGGTGAGCGATGTATCCCCAGGGCGAAAGGTATTAAATTTGATGAAGTGCGAATTGTATAATGCAAGATTAAGCAGCAGTAAGTCACTCAGAAAAACAAACCCCGGAAGGTGCTTAGAGTATCGTGTTGTCATAGATGTTTATCTTGGTAAGATGTAGCAAAAATAGCGATTTTATAACAAATTATTACAAAAATCGACTTGGTTAATAATTGTTAACAATAATATTACCAAAATAATGCCAAAATCTCAACCGCCGCTATTCTATGTTACGCATTCACTTTAACAGATGCTACACCTAAAGGAAATTAAACTGCCATTAAAATGCATCATCTACCGCGCCGCAGATAATATGGCCAATAAGGATGTGCATTTCCTGCACACGGGCTGTAACGTTAGCAGGAATAACGATGTTTATATCGCAGCAATTGTTCATTTCACCGCCATCGCGGCCTGATAAGCCAATGGTTTTACACCCTGCTTCTTTGCCTTTTAAAAGTGCCTTTACAACGTTGGGGCTGTTGCCACTGGTTGAGATGCCTATCAATACATCGCCGGCAACAGCAAGCCCTTCTACCTGGCGCTCGAAGACCCGGTCGAAACCGTAGTCGTTAGCTATGGCCGTCAGCGCAGATGTATCGGTAGTAAGCGCTATGGCAGGTAACGAGCGGCGCTCTTTTACAAACCTTCCGGTAAACTCCGCGGCTATATGCTGCGCATCTGCAGCACTGCCGCCGTTACCAAACAGCAATACTTTTTTGCCGCTTTTGCTGCAGGCCACTACTATTTCACAGGCTTTGGCAATATCGCCCTGTAGTTGTGCCAGCGTGTTTTTTGCTACAGCTATGTGTTCTTCAAAAAGCGAAGTGATATATTGTTCCATCTTAATAAAATGCTTGTTTTGATAAATAGTTCCTCACGTAATCGTCTACCCCTTCTTCCAGCGTGAAAAATTTATAGTTGTAGCCGGCGGCATGCAGTTTTTGCATGTTTGCCTCAGTAAAATATTGGTATTTGTCGCGGATATCTATAGGCATATCTATAAACTCCACCACGATTTCTTTATCAAGCCCGTTAAAAGTTGCGGCAACCAGGTCGTAAAAGCTGCGTGCCTCGCCGGTACCTAAGTTATAAAGCCCGTTTTGAGCGGCGGGCCATGCGCCATCTACCATGTTTTCCATCATCCAGTGCATTACTTTCAGCAGGTCTTTCACGTAAACAAAATCGCGCAATTGCTGTCCATCTTCAAAGTCATCACGGTGGCTTTTAAATAGTTTAACAACGCCGTCTTTATTTATCTGGTTAAACGAATGCCAAATTACGCTCGCCATCCGGGCCTTGTGGTACTCGTTGGGACCATAAATGTTGAAGAATTTTAGCCCTGTCCAGCTTGGTGGCTGTGCATCCTGCTTTAAGCTCCATTTATCAAACTCGTTTTTGCTGATGCCGTATGGGTTTAGCGGTTTTAGTTCTTCAACCACTTCGTGGTTATCATCGTAACCCAATTCACCTGCACCATAAGTAGCGGCGGACGATGCGTATATTAAAGGCACCTGGTTGGCGGTACAGTAATTCCAAACATCGGTAGAGTAATCTACGTTCAGCTTCTGGTGAACGGAATAGTCAAACTCGGTAGTATCGGTACGCGCACCCAAGTGAATAATGGCTGCTATTCTGCCTTCGTATTGCCCCAGCCAGTTAAACAACTCTTCCCTGTCAATCAGCTCCGAATATTTTTTCGATTCCCAGTTGCTGCGCTTTGCGGGAGTATCAAAATCGTCGACCAAAATAAGGTTGTTAAAGCCTTTCTCGTTTAAGTACTGCACCATGCACGAGCCTATAAAGCCTGCGGCGCCTGTTACTATAATGGCAGAATTACTATCCATTTTATCTAAAATTAGTCTTCAAATTTTTCTTTCACTTCGGCAAGTGTTGCCGTTGCGCTGCCTACTTTACTTACCACCACAGCTGCTGCATGGTTGGCAAAATCGCAGGCGTTGTATAGGGTATTGCCCGATGCAAGGGCAACGCCAAGCGATGCCAATACGGTATCGCCTGCGCCGGTAACATCCACTACATCCAATGCTTTTGTTGGGATGATCTCAAGGTTGCCATTGTTGTACATAGCAATCCCATCTTCCGACATGGTGATAATAACGCTATCACATTCGGTTATCTCCTGTATTTTAACACAAGCGGCCGTAAGGCTTTCGGTGTCGGTAATATTGATGCCCGATGCAATAACGGCCTCTTTACGGTTTGGCTTGATGGCGTTTACGCCTTTGTATTTGGAGAAATCTTGCCCCTTTGGGTCAACAATGGTTTGGATACCCAGTTCGCGGCAGGTTGTTAAAATACCGCTGAGTAATGCAGGCGTAAGTAAACCTTTATTATAATCGGATATCAATACAATATCGTATGCGCTGATGTGCTGCTTAAGGTACGTTAATATCTGTTGTTCTATTTCGGGTTGTAGCGGCTTCGTTATTTCCCTGTCGAGGCGGATCAACTGGTGGTTGGCAACCAGCACCCTCGATTTCATGATAGTGCAGCGCCCGGCATCTTTTAAAACACCCCGCCCGGTTATATTGTTAGATGCTAATTCATCAAACACTATCGATGCATTTTCGTCATCACCAACTACAGCAACAATATCGGTTTGGCAACCAAAGGTGATCAGGTTTTCCAAAACATTCCCTGCACCGCCAAGCGTGTAGGTTTCTTTGGTAATCTCTACAACCGGAACCGGCGCCTCGGGCGATATACGGTTACAGTTGCCATAAATATAATGGTCAACCATTAGGTCGCCTATCACCAGTATTTTTAAACCTTCTTTAATGTCAAAATTCATGTTCATCAGTAATGGATGGCTGCGCCACCTCTCATGTTATTTTTTTATGCGAAGAACTCCTTAACCCAGTTATTTACAAAGTATTTATCAAAAGCCGGGTTGGTTGTTAAAATACTGCCTTTTAACGCCGCGGTTTTGCTTTTTATTTCTTCAGTATTTTTTAAGTCGTTTATATCATCAACCACCACAATATAGTTCGGGTCGAAAAACTCAGCCTCGCGGATGGCTGTATTGGTGGTGACCAAAATTGCCCCAGCAGCCAGCACCTCAAAAGTACGCATTGTTAAGCCGCTTTGCCCAAAACGCTGTATATCCAGCACACTTTTCGATTCGCCGAATATCTCCGCTACGTCCCGCTGGGTAAGTTTATTAAAGCTAACCTCGCTCCACTGCACGTTTTTGTAATAGCTCTTAAAGGTTTTCTCGAACCAAAAGAACCATTTAGCAGGCGAAAAGAAGAACACAAAAGTATCGGTAAAGTTGGCGGCCAGTGCTTTTATTACCGCGTAACGGTTACTGTGCAGTGTGCCTACAAAACTCATGGTGTATTTTCTTTGCGCCGGGTTCTTTGTTTGGGCTTTGTACTCCTTTGTGTAAAACAGGTGTTTTAATTTCAGTTCGGGGTTAGCGGCAACGTCTTTAAAATCGAAGCTGAAGCATTTATCAAAATGCTTTAGAATATAAACCGAGTTTTTGTTGTTGTTATTGATGGAATCGTATGTGTAGTAGATCAGCTTTGCTTCGGGGTTGTTCTTTTTAAAATCAACAATAAAGCTTTGCGGCACCACCTCTCCTTTTATCAGGAAAAAGAAATCGTACTTTTTATCTTTTACCTGCCGGGTTATATCCTTGTAGTATTTCTCTACGATTGTGGCCAATAAGCTTTTCTTCACCCTGAAAACCGCCTTCATCAGCGAATTATTGGAAGTGCGCTCGTCAAAAAAATCCACGTCGTAGCCGTTGGCTTCCAGCGCCTCGCAAATAGATACCTCGTAGCCAAAAAACCGGGGGCCAATAAAAAGTATGCTCTTTTTTGCGGCTGCCATTATTTAAATAAGCCTTTATCTTTCATTTCCTGTAACGACTGCTGGTACTTGTCGGTTTTTATCTCCTGTGTGTTTACCCAGGCTGCAAATTTAGCTATGCCAGTTTTAAAATCAACCTTCGGTTCAAAACCCAATACCGATTTAATTTTGGTGAGATCGGCGTAGTTATGCCTGATATCGCCTAAACGGTAGTTACCCGATATAGTAACCGGCACAGTACGACCATAATTGGCCATCAGCTCTTCTACCACGGTGTTTACTTCGGTAGCTACGCCAGTGCCCACGTTAAATACCTGGTTGTTGGCCTGTTCTTTTTCTATGCCTAAAATGGTTGCATCAACCACGTCATCTATAAATACAAAGTCGCGTGTTTCTTTACCATCTTCAAACACGTTAATATCTTTATCGTTTTTTATACGGGTAGAAAATATGGAAAGGATGCCGGTGTAAGGGTTGGATAGCGACTGCCCGGGGCCATAAACATTCTGGTAACGGAAAGCCACCGGCGCAATGCCAATTGTTGGGCAAACTGTCATAATCATTTGCTCCTGGTTTTGTTTGGTGATGCCATAAACGGATGATGGATGTATCTTCGAATCCTCGCCTGTAGCAACCAGTTGCAATGGTTTTTCACAACCGGGATATTTCACTTCAAAATCGCCGGCCTGCATGTAATCATCGGTACGGTGTTTTGGGTAAACGTAACCAAGTTCTTCGCTGTAGTATTTGCCTTCGCCATAAATAGACCGCGATGAAGCTATCACTATCTTTTTAACGCTGTGCGGGTTGTTGGCTAAAATATCAAGCAATAAAGCCGTGCCGCCAATGTTTACATCAGTGTAGCGTTTTATCTGGTACATAGATTGCCCGGTGCCGGTTTCAGCAGCCAGGTGTACGATAACGTCCTGCCCTGCGATTGCTTCCAACAGGTCGGCTTCAGATTCCACGGTACCTTTAATAAATTTAACCTTATCAGCTATTGATTTGTATAGCGGAGATTCCTCCTCGGGGTTTTCGCCATGTATCTGTTTCGACAGGTTATCAAGAATGGTAAGGGTGTGCCCTTTTGCGATCAGTTTTAACGCGAGGTTTGAGCCGATGAAGCCTGCCCCGCCTGTAATTAGTATATTCATGTGGTAAAATTGCCTTTTGGGTCTGTTTTCTCCCAAACCTTGGTTTCGGGATTGTATCGTTTTATAATTTTTGCCGGGGCGCCTGCTATTACGCAGTAGTCCGGGTATGTTCCTCTCAGTACCGAGTTAGAGCCCACCACGCACTGCTTGCCTATTATAGTGCCAGCCTGCAATACTGCACCGTAGCCAATAAAGCAGTTTTCGCCTACGTGGGTTGTTTTCACAAGGTATTTTTGTTGCAGAACGTGTAGGCCAATGTCCTGGTAATCATGATCTACATTGCTGATGAACACGTTGCCGGATATGGTGGTGTGGCTGCCTATCTTCAATGTTTCCCCCGAGCTGATGATATGGAAGTTTTGCCCGATAGATACATCCTCATCAATAATAATACTGCCGCCATGGTGGGTTTCGGCGCGCAGCCCGGGGAATATGCGCACTTTATTGCCAATGCTTATGCCCCGACCGCCATAAATAAAAGTGGGCTTGCCTACGTAACTTACCAAGCCTATGCGCTTTATAATTAACCGTAAAAACAGGGTTCGGATGGTCCAGGCGAGCTTATATAACATGCTATTAAATAAGGGTTTTGATATGGGCCACAATCTCCATCACGCCGTTGTACACCTCATCTACCCCTACGCTTTTGATGCACAAATTGTGGCCAAACTTGCAAAAACTTTGGTAGCAGGGCTTACACTCCATCTGGTGCGAAATTATACGGCGGATATCTGCACCGTAAGGGATAACGTATTGCGGGTCTACATTGCCGAAGATAACCACAGTAGGTATGGCAAAAGCACTTGCTATGTGGGCGGCGCCACTATCGTTACAAATTACTATATCGCAAATGCTTAGCATTAATATATATTCGTGTAAGGTTTTGTTTACTATAACGTAGTCAACATTATTGGCCTTTAATTCATTTTCTATCTGGGCAACCGTGTTACGCTCGTTTGGCCCTTCGTAAATAATAAAGGCAGCATCGGTGTTCACAGCGGCCAATTTTATCATTAGCTCGCTGTACTTTTGTTCGTCCCAGCGCTTTACTTCCTGGCTTGTGCCCGGATGAACACCGATAACCAGCTTACCATTTAAATTGTTTTGAATTTTAAAATTTTCTGTATAAATATTATCCGCAGCGGACACCGTCAAGGATGGTAAACGCTCCGCATCGGTAAACTCGCAGCCCAATTGCTGCAGAAAGTACAGCGACTCTTCGGTAAAGTGTACGATGGAACTATTGGGCGTAACAATATCGGTAAGCATGTACTCGCCGCCAGTAAAATTATAGCTGGCTTTGCGTTTGGCGCTGATAAAGTTGAGGTAAAAAATGTTGCGCCAGTCACCGCGGAAATCTATCGCCAGGTCGTACTTTTTGCGGTTGATAAGCCTGATAGCCGAGAAGAAGTTGTATAGGTTTTTAAGGGAGTAGTTTACCGGCGCTATCCAGGGGCATTTGATAATTACAAAATCGTCTATCAACCCCTGCTCTTCTAAAATTGTTCTTACTGCCTTTTCGCAAACGAGTGTAATTTTTGCATTTGGGAAGTTTTTGCGGATGATGCGCAGCGCAGGCAGATACATAATAGTATCGCCTATCAATAAAAAACCGAGGATAACTAAGTTGAATAACTCGTCCTTTTTTAGCGGAGGGTAAGCCTTTTTGTTTTTGGGGAACAGGTAAAACGCCTTAAATATCCTGTCTATTTTTTTAAGCTTCTCTGTTTTCTGAAGATTAAATGTTGGCATGTTTCTTAATATAGTGCTATAGGCGTTTAACGCGGGTGCAAATTTACAATAAACCCCGTATTAAACGCATTGGAATATTTTACGGGTTTTGCGGTCTGTTTTAGCTTAGGCCAAAGCCATCTTTAAAACCGCGGAACATCTCTTTCTTTTGGTCGTTTTTATACTTGAGGTAACGTACGCCACGTGTTAAAACAGTGTAAGCCAGTGCTACCTGTTTTACGGGGAATGAAAAGTTTTTACGGATAAAATACACCCGATTACGGTTAAGGTAATAGATGGAGAACAGCGATTCGCCCCCACCGGTGCTGCTGGATACCTTGTGGAACACCTCCAGTCTAGGCATATAAAATATTTTAAAGCCGGCTTTTATCAGCCTTATCACAAAATCGGTATCGTCGTAGTAAACAAAGTATTTCTCGTCCATCAGTCCAACTTTATCAAACACTTTGCGGCTAAGCAGCATAAAGCAGGTTGGGGCGTAATCAAAATAGGCTTCTTTATTAAATTCCTCGCCGTCCTGCTGGTTATCACCTACGTGGCCGGTATATCCTTTATATTTAAGCATAGTGCCGCCCGCCATCCAAATGGTGCGGGTACCATGGTAAAATATTTTAGGGATAATAACGTCCTCATTCTTTTCTTCTGCACACTTCACCATATCGGCTAATAAAAAATCCTGAGGGAAGTCGATATCGTTGTTTAATAACACGAGGTATTCGCTACCCTCATGCAATGCAAGCTCAATGCCTTGGTTATTGCCTTTGGCAACACCATAATTGCCGGGGTTTTTTATGTGCGTAATGCCTGGTACAGGATATTTTTTTAATACCTCAGCTATTACCGTGTCCGTTTGCCCATTGGGCGAATTATCAATAAGGTAAAGGTGATAATCCGAATAGGTTTGAATAGAAAGGCTTTGGAAAAAACCTTCCAACACATCATCGCTTTTAAATAAAACTGTAACTAAACCAACCTTTGCCATATTTTTATAATTCACGTATTAAGCTTTTTTTGATAAAGCGCCGCTTAATTTTTTTCCAATTTTAATAAACGGCTTTTCAACTAAATTATAGGTTATTACGGATACTATTACCGTAGTTACGATCCATATAAGCGCCGAAATATAAATATTTTTAGAAACGGGTATCAAACCAAAAACTGTACCCTGAACCAGGTATAAGGAATAGCTAATAACACCCAGGTAGACAAACCAAGCAGGAAATGTTTTGCTTCGATATGTTAATACCAAATAAAATACAAGATAGGCCATTATTATTGCCGTATTAACAGGCAAAAAACTCCGGTCGCCGCCAAGTTCCGGCTGGTCATGGCCATAAAGATTTGTGTAGGTGTTGCTCAATAGCACTATTAACGCTATAGCCATCATTGCGAAAAAAACCGATTTAGATATTTGATCATTTGCAAGCCTGTAAAAAAGTGTGCCCATAAACATTGAGGTTAGAAAAAAAAGCAGGCCCCACCCCCCCTTAATTATATGGAAGTGGCCTATCGCAACCGCACCCAAGAAGAAAGATAGTGCTAAAAACACAACGGCTAATAAAACACTTTTTTTAATATACCCGGCGTAAAACACAATAGAAATGATAAAATAAAAAAGTAATTCTAAACACAAAGTCCAGTAAAGTGGCATAACATCAGGCACCCCAAGAAAATGCTGAAACATGAATAAGTTTATGATAATAGTTTTTAAAGACGGGAATAGTGCTGGATAAATGCCTAATTTAATAGATACCAATACTGATGCAATACTCAAATAGTATAACGGAAATAAACGAAATACCCTGCTAATCCAAAAAACCTTTAAAGAGGCTCCTTTTTCTAATGAAACCGGTATAATAAAACCGCTGGTTAAAAAAAACAAAACCACCCCAAACAGGCCAAGTTGAAAATAATTGGTTGTAAAGTGTTTAAATGCCGGCGATATCTGTTCAAATGCATGTTGCATCAGAACAGCAAAAGCTGCAATAAACCTTAAAAAATCAAGAAATCCCAACCGTTGCTTATAAGTGTCCATATAGGTATATCAAAACTAAATACTCTTAAACTGTGCTTAAATTTGAGGCATTATTTAACCATTGCTGCGAATTTGATTTAAAACACCTGCCCAGGTAAAATGAGTAAATAATTATCACGAATAACTCGACACCGTTAAAAAACAAGAATGCCAGCAAAAAAGCATAATATTTGCTTTCGAAAGCCGAAATTATCGTCGGGTTAAATGGTTTTGTAAAATAATAAAGCCAGATAAAAAAGATGACAATACCAAATTCACATATAAAGTAAAACCAACGCATATCTAGGTTATAAGTTAGGGTGCCTATTTGTCTCGATCCCTCAATGTTATAAACAAAATAATCCACCGGAATATAACCGCCATTTTTTAACCCATAACCTGTTAGATACAACAGTGGCCTATCTTGAAAAAATTGATAAACAGGTAATTCTGAATCTTTTTGTAGCGGCAGGCCCGCTACCTGAGTATCTGTCGCGTTTATATTATTTACATCATATCGTTCTATAGCTCTGGAAAGCACAAGATTTACTACATAATTATCACTATGGGCAATGTAAAAATCAAACAGCGCTACTTTAAGCATCGAAACCGAATACAACATTAAAAAAATGCTAACTAAAACAAATAAAATATTTAAACGGATATTCCTAATCCTTTTAATCAGGAAAAACACAATTCCGATAACGATAATTCCAATTAAAAATGTTTGCGACGCGGTAAGTAACCCTACCAAAATTATTATTAATATGGGAATTACCTTCCCGTCTTTTAGAAACAAGGGGAATGAACATATTAAAAACGATGCAAGTGTTTTTGGCTCGATAAAAAAGGCAGAAATCCGAGCCGTGCCGGCATCTACGTCATTTGCAGTATACATCAAATACTGGGCTCTCATGCCAATTACTCTTAATAATAAGGCATTTGAAGTAGCGGAGGATACAAGTAGTTGAAAAAGGCCTATGTAACATGATATAATGGCTATCTTTTTTATGATTGAAAAAAAATATGCGGAATCGTGAATTTTTGCCTCGCGATATATTTTTGTCCCTAAAAATACCAGCGGTAAAAAAAACTTCACATAAAAGAAAAGCGCGTCGTAATAAATTCTCCAGATAGGCGGGTTGCCCCCGTCGAACACGTTAACATCAAATAGTACTAAAACAGAGATGACTATTGACGACAAAAACGGTAAACATAGCAACATAAAAATTGGGCTACTTAATTTTAGCTTTCCTTTTATTAAAGCTGTCGCTTCGGATATGAAAAAATAGGTTGTTACAAAAAAAAGAGGGGTTATGGTACTACTTATAAACGATATAACGAAAGTGGAACACGCGATGGCATAAAAAATCATTTCTATGGCCCCAATTTTTCGTTTATTGTATAGCCAAAATAATAGCACGGTAACTATTACACATTCAAGGCTAACAAAACCTTCTTCTATAAGTGATGATAGGTTCATAAAACTAATTATTGTCCTTCAGACTACCTTTATTATGCAAATTAATCGTCTCCCATGAATTTGTTTCGAACGAGTATTGCTTAACTATGCGTGCCGGCGCACCAGCAAGTACACAGTAATCAGGGTACCTTTTTCCTATCACAACAGAATTGGCGGCTACAACAGTATGCAAACCTAATACTGTTCCAGGCAATATTACAGCGTTATTATAAATCTTACAATCGTTACCAATAATTACATTATTTACTTCAAAAGGTTGTAAATCCGGTGGTAAGTTAATATCCGTGTATGGGTGATCTATATCGCTAATGGTTACGTTAGCAGCTATCGCTGTATTGTTACCGATACTTATTTTACCGGCACAAGTAAGATGTAAATTTTGCTCAATAGATACATTGTCTCCTATAATGATATGTGGGTGATACCTTTGCGTGAGGTGCTGAGGCACCGCTTCGATCCTTGCTCCATCACGTATAAAAACTTTATCACCAGTAGATAAATAATTATATGATATCAATAATGGATTGAGCAAGATATTTTTTTTACCGCACTTTACCATTTTAAACCTATTACAAAACTGCAATAGCGAATAGTAATAATATATCTTTAATTTAGATGCCATTATTTATATTAACCATAAAAGATCACTTAAACTTCCTTTTAAATTTTAGGGCAAACTTTGAAAAAGAAGGGGGAAATATCATAAACGGGTAAAAAACAGCCCAAAAATAAAATAGATCTCCGTAGGACCGCTGTAACCATGAATTAATGGTTTTGATATCAGAAGTTTCGAATTTACCGAAGCTTAGCCCATTTTCAATTTTAAATTTTCCATATATAGGGAGCAAAAACTTCAAAAGGTAAGATTCTCTAAATTTCAAAATGACATTTTTTGAAATTTTTATCTGTTTCATATAAGCTAAAACATCATTCATTCCGTTTATAAAAACATCAAAATAGTTATACCCGGTTGGCACAGCCATAGCGCCTAATAAACAATTACCTTCTATAACCGCAGCTTTGTTTTTAAAGTTAAACGCGTTTAGCAAAAAAATGAATCCCATGAAGGGTGCCCCCTTAAATTTGCTAAATAATTCCCCGTCATTATCTTTTCGATTGAAAAAAATAATGCTGCTGATCAACCCCATATTAAATGTTTCATTTTTAATAATGTCTTCTTTCTCGTAAAAATTCAGCTTGTGTATTTCATATTCAGGATTGTTTTTTAAATATATAATAGCGGTGTCCTCTTTACTCGTTAAAGCATTAATTATGGCCTTTATTACGCCCGGGCAAACAAAATCATCGTCAGATAACAACCACATATATTCGCCGGTTGATATTTCCTTACATTTCTTGCAATTTCCGAAAAACCCAACATTTATTTCGTTCTTGTTATATATAAACCTTGTGCCGGGATACTTTAGATGCTGATTAGTTACAATTTCCTCTGTGTTATCCTCCGAGGCGTTGTCTGATACGATAATTTCAATTTCATTCGTATAATAACCGATCTGGGGCATTATATGGTCAAGTGCTTTATCCAATGTTGCTCCCCTATTCCAGGTAGGTATTGCAATAGTTAAAATCGGTTTACTGATAGGTGCCATAAATTTAATTTAAAATGTCTCGGGGTTAACCATGCCATAATTGTTTTTTATTTTTAAAGATAACATAGGCCCACGGAAAAGAAATTGCAATTGAGAGGAAAGTATAACCACTTACCACACCCATCATGCCATAGAGCCGCCCAAAAAGAAAGGTAGAGAGTGCGCATAATACCCCAATTGCAATTGAGTTAATTAAAAAAGGTTCCTGCTTGTGGCACCTTAAATAAGTTGACCATGAAAAAATAAGTTGATTTATAGCAGTAACTATGCAAAGCATCATTAAGGGCATGGCGGGTAAAAAGCGGTAGGCTAACGCGCTTTTATAATAAGTTAAGAGAAGAAAAAGTGCATAAAATAACGTTAATGCGATTATAGTAACCAGCATCAGGCTTCTTAAGGTACGCTTAAATACATCGTCCAATTCAAAAAATTTTTTGTGTGCAATTAATGAAGACATCAATGGAACTTTAGTGGTTATCCAACTCATGGATAGCCCCGATACACCGTTAAGTATTTGTAGAGACATACCCATTTGCCCCGCGGCAACAGGCCCTGCCACCACAAAAAGTACGGGGTTAAACAACTGGAAAATAAAATATCCGCTAACCCAACTTAAAGCAATGCGCCATTGAAATGGAAAAATCTCAGTCATGTAATTAATGGCGGCTTCTCTGCGTAGTTTCCAAATAGCTATCAGTTTTACTCTCCTATCCGAAAAAAAAATCTGTAGGTAGTTTATAATGATAGATATTAATGAAGCCAGCGCACTCGAATATAATTTAAAGCCGAGGGCAAAAAAGATAAAAAGCAGCAACACGTTAGTTGTCTTTTGTATCAGCCTTACTTTGGCCATATCCTTTACCTCCCCTAACCCGTCGATAAAAGCCAGTATAGGGTCGATAAACAAATTGAGGGACGTTGCAAGGCAAAGCAATATCCATGGGTTTTGCCAATTGATACTGGTACCTTTATTATAATGCGAAAAGAAATAAAACCCAGCTGCAAGCAATAAAAAAAATAACAGGATGCTAATGATGCCAAACCATTTTATAAAAAAACGGAGCAGCGACGATAGCCTTGAGGTATAATGCTCGTCGCCCTCCAAATTGTTGCCTGCCCAGTTTAAGTGCGCAAATTCATGCGCCGTGTACTGTGTAATAATCCCGCTTAAACCCAACTCAAAAAAAACCTGGATGGCAAGTATGCTCGAAAAAGTATAAAAATAACCGCGTTCGTCGCCCGATAAAAACAGACCGATAAACACAACTGATCCTAAACCCCCAAAGGCCTGTATCACACGGGAAAGGACGGTAAAAGCAATTGCCCCGTCTATCCCGATTTTATTGAGCGCATTTTTTACAAACAACAGCACTTAATTATTGATATAGGCCTTAATGGTTTCCAGTATATAATCATAATGACTTTCGTTCAACCCGGGCCAAACGCCAAGCCAAAACGACTGGTTCATGATGGTATCGGTATTAGCAAGGTTGCCTACAGTACGGTGATTAATATTGGCATAAGCTGGTTGGCGCAACAAGTTGCCGCCAAAGAGTAAACGGGTGCCTATTTTTTGTTCTTCCAGGTGCTGCACCAGCATGTGCCTGTCGGCAGCATCGCCTTCGCGCAAGGTCAGTAAAAAGCCAAACCAAGATGGGTCGCTGTGTTTTGTAGGCTCAGGCAGAATGAAAATTTCTTCCAGTTCCTTCATGCGTTCGTACAAGGCCTTGTAATTTTCGCGGCGGCGCTGTACAAAATGGTCGACCTTTTTTAGTTGAGACACACCGAATGCAGCCTGCATATCAGTAACCTTTAGGTTAAAGCCTATATGCGAATAGGTGTATTTATGGTCGTACCCGTATGGCAACGAGCCCAATTGTTGAGAGAAACGGCATCCGCAGGTGTTGTCTTTACCCGGTTCGCAATAGCAATCGCGGCCCCAATCCCTAAAGCTTTCGGCAACTTTTGCCAATTCGGGGTTGTTTATTAAAACGGCACCGCCCTCTCCCATGGTAATATGGTGTGCGGGGTAGAACGAGAAGGTAGATATATCGCCGAAGGTACCTGTTTTTTGCCCGCGGTATGTGGCGCCTAACGAGTCGCAGTCATCCTCAACCACCCACAGGTTATATTTTTTTGCTACTCGCATCACCTCATCCAGATCGAACGGGTTACCGAGCGAATGCGCAATCATGATCGCTTTTGTCTTCGGCGATACGGCTGCTTCAATGTCTTCAGCTTTCACGTTGTGCGTTGCTATATCCACATCTACAAAAACAGGTATAGCTCCAAACTGTATCATTGGGTTTACCGTGGTAGGGAAGCCGGCGGCTACGGTAATAACTTCATCGCCCGGTTTTACCGCGCGATCGCCAAGTTTTGTAGAGGTTAATGCATAAAATGCAACCAAATTGGCAGATGAGCCGGAATTTACCAGTAATGCTTTATGTGCGCCAAAGTATTTGGCAAAGTCATATTCAAATGAATTGGCAAAACGGCCGGCAGTTAGCCAGCCATCTAATGCAGCATCAACTCCAAGCAATATATCTTCTTCATCTAGTACCTTACCCGTAACTGGTATATAGTTTTTACCAGGTATTATAATTTGCGTTGTTTTGGCCTTAGCGATTTCCCGAAGGCTTTTTTCCAGTTCTGGCGTTGTAATATTTTTTAACATGCTTTATTTTATATATTAGGTACTTTCCATTTCTATTGGCTTTGCAAAGGGCTCCATTTCGGTTATCGGTTTGCCAAACGCAATTTTAGGATAGGTATTGGTATGCGGATCTATCATTACCTGTAGCAATACAGGTGCATTAAAATTGGTGTCGTTCCACATCCATTTCACGGCCTCTTCCATTTCATCCTCAGTGCTGATGGTAAGGGCATCCATCCCATAGGCCTTAGCCACTTTTTCAAAATCGGGCGCACTGTAGCCCCAATAGGTGCTCTGGTAGCGCGACTCGAAATAACTATCCTGGAACTGGCGGATCATGCCGAGGTTTTTATTGTTCATCACAACAACTTTAATCGGCAACTTATTACGTACAATAGTTTGCAGTTCTTGTATGTTTATCTGCATACAACCATCGCCCGCAATTACAATAACAGGGTTTAAGTTTAAGGCAAAGCATGCGCCAATGCCTGCGGGCAGGGCATAACCCATCGCCCCCATTCCACCCGATGTTAAAAACAACTGGTCTTTGTAAATCTCTACCGACTGCGCCGCCCACATCTGGTGGCTCCCTACATCGGCAACGTAGCATTTAGAAGCCTGCGAATTATGCGACAAGATGTGCATAAAATAATTAGGGTTGATACCTTTTGGTTTCAGTTCATTAGTATCGGGCCATTGCTCTTTAAGGGCGTTTATATATTGAAGCCACTCATAAGGCTTTGCAAAAAATTCTGCCTCGGCAGCGTTATTAAAATCGATAAAGAATTGCTTTGCATCCGTTACAATAGGTACGCAACCTTTTACACGGTTGTTTATCTCCTCAGCTTCGCAATCTACATGATATATGGTACGGCCTTCAAAAAATTTTGTATCGGCACCAGTTTGGCGAATATCCAGCCGGCTGCCTGCTACGATCAGCAGATCGCATTCGCCGAAGGCGATATTTGCCCAGCGGTTGCCATAGCTTCCTATAAATCCAACGCGCGAAGGATGATCATATTCCACAGCATCAACTGCAAGCAGCGTAGTAATTACCGGCACCCCTGTCTTTTTCAGAAATGCATCCATTTCCTCCTTCGCAAAAGCGGCCCTTACACCACGCCCAACTAAAAGCAGGGGGCGTTTTGCCTCTTTTATACTTTTAAAAATATCTTGTAGTACGCCGGCAGGCGGACCCACCAAAGCCGGGCCTTTTTCCGGCTCAGAGAGCACTTCTACCTGGGCGCGCTGCACATCCATTGGGATGTCTATCAATACCGGCCCGGGCCGGCCCTCCATGGCCAGCTCAAAGGCTTTTTCCATAACCTGCGGCAATTCATGCTCACTTTCAATTTTAAAACAGGCTTTGGTAATGGGGCCGGCCATAGCAATAATATCCGTTTCCTGAAAACCCAGCTGGCGTATATTGCGGTTGCCTTTTTGCTCGTGGCGGTTTACCTGGCCTGTTATAAAAATGGCGGGTGTCGAATCGAAATAGCAGCTGCCTATCCCTGTTAACAGGTTGGTTGCTCCGGGCCCGCTTGTGGCCAAAGCAACACCCGGAACGCCGGTTACGCGCCCATAAGCATCGGCAGCGAAAGCCGCAGATTGCTCATGATGCATGGTGATAATATTAATGGATGTTTTTTGGTTTAACGAATCCAGTATATGCGTGATCATGCCACCCGATAATTCGAAAACGTGTTTAACCCCTTTTTTTTCTAAAAAAGTGGCTATAAAATCAGATGCCTTCATTTCAATTGATCTTTAAATTTTTTTGCCAGGTACTCGATCGTAGCCAATAAGGAAGTATCAAAATCAGAAACATCAAACTCTCCAAATTCTTTTACAAACCTTGCCGAATTACCCTGCATGTGCATGGATTGATTTGCCCGGTAAGGTAACCTACCAAAATTTAGTTGAAAAGAAGAATTTATATTCTCCCTTATAAATTCAACCAGATCTTTAAGCGCCAGTACTTTTTTCCCGGATATATTATATATACCAGATTTGCCACCGTTTGTTATAATTTTATTGATAGCTAACCCTAGATCATTCACATATAAGTACGAATATTTCTGCTCACCTGCTGTAAAATCCATCTCGTTATTATTCATCATCCTTTTTACAAGGGATGGTATAAGCCAATTATCCGCTTCACCTTTGCCGAAGAAAGAAAAAAGGCGGAGCCAATACCAGTTAATATCGTATTGAACTGCATACTGTTTCACAAGTTCGTTGCAAACCAGCTTTACGCGACCGTAAGCATCTGTGGGTGCCAATGCATGATCTTCATCAATACAACCGTTGTATACACCATATTCCGCCTGCGAACCCAAGCCAATAAATTGTTTTGACGAGCTTTTACCTGCAATTGCTAATATCTTTTGTAAATAATCAATATTTAACGATTGTATTTCCCAATTGTTTCTATCCTGGTGGCCTACGCCCAGCCATGCTGCGTGGATTACCGCCGATGGTGATAGTATACTAATTTTTTCTACCCATTGGCCCTGCTCATCCTGCAACACCCAGGTTACTTTATCTTCAAATTCCCGGCATAATTCTTTAGACGAGCTTTCCCGGTAATTCGCAACAACCTGGTGCCCATTATTTAGCAGTACTTTAGCTATGTTAGAGCCCAGGAAACCTGAAATACCGGTAATAAAAACTTTACCCATTTAAAAACTCCTGAATCTGTTTTTCGGTATAGGCGCCAGCTGCACCTTTGTCGGTATAAAAATTCTTGTACCAATCTATGGTATACTCCACCGCTTTGTATGCATTAAATATAGGATTCCATTTTAGCTCGGCCTTTGCCTTGCTTATATCCAGTTTTAGTAAGCCTGCCTCATGTGGCTGGCTGGTATCAATATTGGTAAAATAGCTGCCGCTCCCCCAGCTTTTAATGGCAAGGTCTACCATTTTAGCTACAGGGAAGGCGTCATTTACCTCGGGCCCAAAGTTGTAAGCCTGGGAATATACCTGCGGTTCCTGCGCCAATTTTGCACCTAACAATAAATATCCAAACAAAGGCTCCAGTACATGCTGCCACGGCCTAACCGAATTGGGATTACGTATCTCTATTTCCCTATTATCTGCCAGTGCCCTTACAATATCTGGTATTAAACGGTCTTTTGACCAATCGCCCCCGCCTATCACGTTACCTGCGCGGCCAACGGCAAGCGCTTTTTGATGCGTTGCGTAAGTTTTTGTATTGAAGAATGAATTGCGGTACGAATCAATCACCAACTCCGTACAAGCTTTGCTGGCGCTATATGGGTCGTACCCGCCAAGGCGGTCTGTCTCCTGGTATGGGTAATCTGTTTCGTTATTATGGTAAACCTTATCGGTAGTGATTAAAACTGCGTTGCAGGGCTTGCTTAACAGCCTCATGGCATCAAGCACATTTGCTGTGCCAATGGCATTAACCTCAAATGTTTCAGACGGTATCTGGTAAGACAATCTCACCAACGGTTGTGCCGCCAGGTGAAATATAAAATCGGGCTGAAAGCTGGTTACAGCCTCTGAAAGTTTTTCGCGGTTGCGCAAGTCTGCAATAACCGATTCGCAAAGCGTGTCGCCACCAATAACGCTGTACAGGTTTAAGTCGTTTTCGGGTGCCAAAGCATAGCCTTTTACGTCCGCGCCAAGCATGTTAAATATTTTAACAAGCCACGACCCCTTAAAGCCGGTGTGCCCGGTTAAAAATACCTTTTTACCTTTATATACTTCTTTTAATCCCTCAAACATATATTACCAAATTTTCCAGGGTGCTTTATTGGTATCCCACATTTCGTTTAAGTCGTGCTTGTCTTTCAATGTATCCATCGGGCGCCAAAAACCGTCGTGCTTGTAAGCATCCATTTGGCCGGCTTTAGCAATGCTTTCCATCGGGCTCTTTTCCCAAATGGTGCCGTCGCCTTCATTGATGTAATCAAAAACGCCCGGTTCGCATACAAAGTAACCACCATTTATCCACGAGCCATCGCCCTTAGGTTTTTCGAAAAAAGAATGCACCTCATTGTCGGCGTTAATATCCAGCGAACCAAACCTGCCCGATGGCTGTACCGATGTTACCGTACACAGCCTGCCGCCGGCTTCGTGGAACTTTACTAATTCTTTTATATTTATATCGCTAACGCCGTCGCCATAAGTAAGCATAAAACGCTCGCCTTCTACAAATGGTTGTATACGTTTAATGCGGCCACCGGTCATAGATTCGTTACCGGTATCAACCAACGTGATCTTCCATGGCTCGGCCTGAGAATCGTGTACTTTTATAGAATTATCAGCGAGGTTAATGGTTACATCAGATTTATGCAGAAAGTAATTAGCAAAGTATTCCTTTATTACATAGCCTTTATAACCGAGGCAAACAACAAAATCGTTAAAGCCATGTGCCGAATATATTTTCATGATGTGCCATAGGATTGGCATGCCACCAATTTCAACCATTGGTTTGGGCTTTAAAACAGTTTCTTCAGACAGCCTGGTACCTAATCCGCCTGCTAATAATACAACTTTCATATTTTGTTTTTCGTTAGTCAACTTCTATAATACAATCATCAGTTAACGGGAAACTGCTGCAAAGCAAGCGCTCGTCAACCCCAAGCCCTTCGGGAATTTTAGTTACCCCAATCATTTTTACCTCGCCTTTTATTATCCTCCCTTTGCAAACCAGGCAATTACCGGTTTGGCAGGAGTATGGCATATCCAACATAGCATCCAACCCTGCCTCCAATATGCTTTTGCCCTTTGTAACTTCTATTACGGCATCCTTACCCTCAACCTTTATTGCTACAGAACGGGTAACAATGTTTTCAAATTCCGCGGGGTCTCTCACCACCTCAAAATCTTCGGAGTAAACTTTATCGCTACTCAGGCCCAGGCTGCTTAATGCAGCCCTTACAGATTCTTTTAAGCCAGCGGGCCCACAAATGTAATGGATTGTATCCTCAAGCACGCCTTCGTTGTGCATTACGGCCAAAACTTTGTTAGGGTCTATTCGTCCCTGTACCAGGTAAGGATTGTTAGGTGCCACTGCCAACTGTGTATGAAAATGCCATGCAGAGAAATTCTCGAATTCAGCCTTTAGCTTATTGATATTATCCTGAAAAATAACACTTTCGGCATTACGGTTGCCGTACACCAATGTTACGTGCGCCGCTAATTTTTTATATAAAGCGTATTTTGTTAACGACATTAACGGCGTAATACCGCTGCCCGCCCCCCATAATACTATATGTGTTTGCGGTGTAAGCGCAGCCTCGTGGAGGATGAAATCGCCCATAGGCTCCATCACTTCTACAATATCATCAACCTTTACTTTATCAATAATATGATTGGATACAATGCCCCCGGGCACACGTTTTATGGTCACCTCTAAATGCGTATCAATTAATGGTGCCGATGAAAACGAATAAGGCCTGATATACCTGCGCCCGTTTATCCTGAACATTAAAGTAAGGTACTGGCCGGCCAGGTATTTTACTTTTTTCAATCCGGGCTGCTTAAAGGCTATCGTAACGGTATCCGGCGTCTCCACACGAACATCAACAACTTTCAGGGTAAAAAACCGCATAGCAATAATTATTTAAGCCATTATGCTGGCAGCAATTTTTTTAAACAAAAGCCAGGCAATGCAAACAAACATCCCAACAGCAAAACCAATCACTGCACCTTTCACTTTGCCCAATTTGCTCATAGGCAATGGTAACACGGGTTGGTCTATCACCTGTATAAGCGGTGTTTCCTGCCGCAACGATATTTTAGACAACTCCAAATTCTTTACTATCTCGCCATAAATAGCACCACTGGCCTGCACATCTACCTGCTTCTTTTGCGATGGCACCTTAAGTGTTGACATAGCGGGATTGGCGTTTGGTGCGGCATCTACTGCATACGCTACACTACTTATCGAGTAGCCCAGTACTCGTTTTACGCTATCGGCCTGCCTTTGTAACACCTGTATGTTCTGCGCGCTCTTTTTTGTTTTTGTTTGCGTATAAAAGTCATTAACTGTTTCTACCAGTTTGGTGTTAAACTCCCTGGCAAAAAGCTCGTCGGTTGCGGTAACATCTACGCGGATAATGCTTAATTTTTTATCCAGCTTGGTTACACTCAATAACTTGTTATTAAATGTTTCTACCAGGCCGCTTACTATACTATCCTGTAGGCGGCTGAAATGGGCGGGATCACCATCGAAAGTAACAGAAGCCAAAGCTGGGTTATCGTGCCATTTATCGCGCAGTTTGTTAAAATCGATATACCTATATATCAATAACTGCTTTTTACTATTGATAACTACGGGGCTAAGCAGGGTTTTTTCAATCATTACCCGTGATTTGTACAGTTCCAGTATGTTATCACCCTGAAAAATGCCGCCGCCACCGCCGCCACCGCCAATATCAATGCCCGCCAATGATGCAAGGCCAGAGTATTGGCTAAGCGCTCCGCCTTTATTACCTTCCTCTAAAACAAAGGTACTAACGGCAGTATACGACGGTTTTTTTATAAATGCATAAGCGAGGCCAAGTAGGCTGCACAAAATGGCAAACGTTAGTATAAGTAGCCATTTGCTTTTAACATATTTTATTGTAGAACCTACCTGCCGTATAAGGTCTTTAACAGTTAGTTCATCGTCGTTGTCATTATTAGGAACTGTTTTGTCCTGCATTACTTACTCAAATTGATGATGCCCAAAATTATTGCTCCAAGCGAGGCAATACCCGTTGTTAATCCTATAACTTCTGTGGTTGATAGCCCATGCTTAGCTGGTTTTGTAGTCACAAATATCTGGCTACCAGGCTTTACAGCTGGATGCACGTTGAAAAACAAGAATTTACTTACGCCATGTACTTCGCCGTTAGGGTATTTAACATAGGTACGTCTGCGCGATGCTGTTGCCGAATAGCCCCCCGCATTAAGTACATAATCGTTAAACGATTTGCCCGGGCTGTAAACAACCGCGCTCGGAAAAAGTACATCGCCGTTTACCCAAACCAGCTCTTGCTTTTTCGGTACCCTTATAACGTCGTTATCTTCTGCTATCAGGTCCGTTCTGCTGCCTGGTGTTTCTAAAATCTCTTTCAAATTTATGCCAACAAAATTATTTCTTGCTGGTGTATCAATCGTGGTAGAATCTTTATTTGCTTGTTTTAAACGGCTCAATTGTTCTAAACGCTCTTGTTTTACGGCATTCGTATCTACCCCTTTTTTATTAACGCCTAAAATAGCTAAGTCGTTGCGCCTGAGGCTGGCACCGTCAGCATCGGCCGATGCTGTTAACCCTCCGGCACGTTTTATCAGGTCTGATATTTTCTCGTTCTTTTGCTGTATAGCATAATACCCAGGGTATAGTACTTCACCCTCTATTTTAACGGTACTTTGTTTTTCGTATCCCGGCTGGCTATAAACAGATACGATATCGAAAGGTTGTAATTTAAAGTTTGCCGAACCATTTTTTAGCTGTGGATCAACGTCGATATTAAACACCTGCGCAAGGTTACTGGTTTTTGATGCCGGGTCGCTATCTGTAACACGGCGGGCAACTTCAACCCTTTTTGCACTTGCACCATCAGTAAAACCTCCGGCTTTAACAATCAGGTCCTCTACGCTCATATTTTCCGCGAAAGCAAAGTTACCCTGGCTGCGTACTTCTCCCTTAATAGTAACATTGTATTCGTTGCGGAGATCGAATATAGAAGATATCCTAACCACATCTTCGCGCTGCAGTAAAATATCGGGCGTGGTTTTGTTTAATATTCCATTCACGTCGAAGGAGATCAGTTCGGTAGTATTATCGGGTTTTAACCTGGTTATGCTTCCGCGGCCGGTAAATGCATCCTCTTTTAGCCCCGCTGCGTTTTTTATCAGTTGCGATAAGGTTAACCCTTTTTGCAACTCGTACTCGCCGGGGCGAAAAACGGCTCCATTTATAGTAACGCGGTTCTCATAACGCTCCAATATCTTTTCTACAGTAAATTTATCTCCGCGCAGCGGGATGTAATTTTTATAATCGGCCTCAATCACATCGCCAATACGGCGTTGCTGATCGCTTATTTGCGAAACTTTTATACGGGCAGTGTAAGCCTGATCGGTAAAGCCGCCGGCAAACCTAAGCACATCCTGCATAGCTTCTCCGCTTAACACTTCAAACAAAGCCGGGTGTTTCACTTCTCCCACCAGTTCTACACGGGTACGGTAGGTAGGCACGCGTATAATGTCCTGATCCTGCAAGGAAATATTATCTTTTTGGTCGCCTTTTACTAAAAAGTCGTAAACATCCAGGCGGCGGACGATACGGTTATTGCGGATGATCTCTATCTGGCGGAAAGAGCCATTGTTGTTTGGCCCCCCTGCCGAATATAGCGCATTAAACACCGTGGCCAGCGATGGTAAGGTATACGTGCCCGGTTTTACAACCTCGCCCACCAATATCACCTTTATACTGCGGATATTCCCGAGGCTTACCTGCACAGTTGTGCCCCTGCCAACGGCATAATTATTTGCAGCAAGTTTGCTTTTAATAGATGCTGTGGCCTGTTCTATTGTTTTACCTGATACATTAAGTATACCCACGCCCGGTATATTGATGTTTCCTTCCGGCGATACGTCCAGTTTCCAGTTAACCAGCGAAGCACCATACACGTTGATGTTCAATTGGTCTTCGGGGCCAAGGATGTAGTTTACCGGGGTAGCTATTTTTAAATTAGGTTCAAACGTAATATTGCTGTTGCGGAAAAGGTTTGCGCCAAAAATTTTTGTGGGGGTAGTGCCCGGTAAGTCAAGCGTATCGGGCTTGTAATTTAAGCTGCGATTGCTTTGCTGGGCCGGTGTGTCCTGTTGTACGTCGGTACCTGTAGCTGCTGCCTTGCGTATCGCTGCAATACGTGTTTGCAATACCTGGCTCTGCTCGGCAGAAAGGCCGCGGCCCTGCAAGGTTTGCAACAATTGCGTATCCGACATTCCGGTTGCCTGGGCCTGTTGTAAAACCTGGCGTAATTGTGCGTCAGAAAGGTCGTTTACATTTACGTTTGATAAGTTTTGAGGGATATTTTGTGCCTGTGCAGGTATAAAAGCCGCAAGGCAGAATGTAATAGTAAGTAGTAATAGGTAGTGTTTTAAACTATTCATATCGAGTTTAAGAGATAACGCTGCGCTTAGGTATAAATATGGTTAAATAACTATAACCCTCTTTGCTGAAAAAAGTATCAAACATAACATCGGCAGGCTGTTTAAGTGTACAAATATATACTAAATTTTGAAGGTTAAACGCAAAAGTTAACGATGCCTCTGTTAACTGTAAAGCGCGTAAATTGTTTTAAGCATGTTAAAAAAACGGCCCAATAATTTATTAAGTGCCTGATAGCGGGCGTAAAAACATTAATTTTGCGCGATGAATTATTTTGATTTTTATAACATACCGGAAACTTTTCGGCCAGACTTGGCTGTAATAAAAAAGCAATTTTATGCTTTAAGCAAGCAATTCCATCCGGATTTCTTCGCTAACGAGGATGAGGCGCGCCAGCAGAAAATACTGGAACTATCTACCTTAAATAACAAGGCTTACCAAACGCTTTCCGACCAAAATAAGCTGTCGGAATACATATTAAAAGAGCACGGCCTGGTAAATGAGGGCGCAAAACCACAACTGCCTGCAGATTTTTTGATGGAAATGATGGATATTAATGAACGGCTGATGGAGGTAGAAAATGCAGGGCAGCTTGCAGAAGTTACGGCTGAAGTGCTTGCTATTGAGGGTGATATAACCGAAGAAATGGCGAAATTAACCAATGGGTACGAGGGCTTGGATGTTACCGCCAGGGAAAGCCGGCTAAATGAAATTGCAAATATTTACTATAGGCAAAAATATTTGTTGCGCATTAAAGAGAGTTTAAATACATTTGCAACCCGGTTTTAAGCAATTAACATTGCAATACCACTAATGCCCAGCTGGCGGAATTGGTAGACGCGCTGGTCTCAAACACCTGTGGGAAACCGTGCCGGTTCGACTCCGGCGCTGGGTACAAAGCTCTCCTGAGAAATCAGGAGGGCTTTGTTGTTTTTTGGATCAGCCAAATCAATTAAAAAAGCCCTAAAACAGGAAAACGGAAGCCTACTCTTGCGAATTGACTTCCGTTTCCTTACTTCGTAACCGGCCATAGCCGCTCAGAAGCACCAAGTTTTGTGTAAAATTAACCGGCCCGCTCTCCTCTTTGTTAATTGCTAACGCTGATGCACCCATATTCCTGCGAATGCTGATGACCTCAAATGTTGGCACCTGATGCTGACTTTGTCAGTCTCCTTGCGGAGGCCTCTCCTTCAATGCCGCCTGTAGCGCTGATCTATCCATCGTTCCTTGCAGAATTCCGGTTAGGGCATACTTGCGGACCTTTGAACTCGCCATCCTCCCGAGGGGAAGTCGACTCTGTCGTTATCCGTGCAACGCTGATGTATCTTTATTCTCAGAGAACCAAGATTTACCATTGTTTGCTAACGCTGATTGCTTCGAGGCCATTATCTCGTTTGCCGTTCTCCGTAAAGTGTGGCAAAACCCATAATACCCCTTTAATCACTTCCGAAGCAGTTTTGCTTTCGCATCTTTCTTCTTTAGGTGACTCAGGTACTTCCTCTAATCTTTAGCTCCCCCGAAGGTTCGCCCGATTTAGTTTCTGTATTCCTGTAAGGCTGTCAAAGTACGTCGTTCTTGATATTTACAATATCGGAAGTTTTTGGTATATCTGTCAAGTATTTTTTTAATTTTTTTGTTTTTCTTGTTAACAAGTTGTTAACATCCATTTGGTAGTTATCCACATTATTGGGCTATTGATAATTAACGCATTAGATAGTTGGCTCACACTGAGGCGACAATAACCTTATTAACAGTTATTAAGGAAATCAGATATTTCGAGGAATTTTTCCCTGCTCCTAAAACGCGTAAAAACGAAAAAACTTAAATTTTTTCGGTTAAATGCTTCCAATATCTCTTAGGTATATGGCGCACATGTAGCTTAGTATTCTTGCGCGAAGCGATGTTTACGCTGCCAAAATAGTTCTTCCAAAGGTGCTGGTAAAGGCTTTCCTCTTCGGCAAAGGCCGCAATAACATTACCGGGTTTATTTAAATCGGAGAAATCCAATTCAATAAATTGCGTATCGTGCAGGTCGTAATACAGGCCGTACTTGCGTTTAATATCATATATCATCCACTTTTGGTCGGCGTAGCGGCTTTTAAAGTGGCGTATCAGCAATGGCAGTACATTAACATCGGGTTCAATACAGGCATAAAACGTTCCGTCGGTTAATTGCTGAAAACGTACAAAGGCTTCCATCCTGTGTTTTTCCCGCCGTATCAGGCGCACCAGTTCGGATACACGTATTACATATTTATTGGCATAATCTTCTTCAATATTTATGGGTGAATCGAAGGCATGCCTGATAAAGCCCAGCAGGTAAAAGTCCTCCCCTGCTTTCCCGGCCAAATGTGCAGCGTATAAACGCTGTATCCCCATGGGCGATAGTTTTTGTTTCAGGCCTTTTAGTACCCTTGCGGCGCGGGCCTCATCTGTTACTACCCTTAATACATTATCGAACAAAGCGCTGCTATGCCACTCGCCGGCGTGCAGCTTTACGGCTTGCAACCGGTGCGCATACACCTCAAATACCGCGCTCAAAAGCCCTTCAAACGATCCATCGTATATTAAGGTGGTAACAGCCATGCTTAAAACAGATTTAGTTGGGTTTGCGTATGTTTTAAATATTTGCTTTGCGATGTTGCCAGTATAAACTGCTTAATGTTTTCGCCGGTAAGGTCGCGCCGTTCAAATTCGCTGCTATTGCAAATTGCAAAGTACTTAGCACGGTTAAGGCTTACGCCCATTAGTTTTAGGTTATCCCAGTTCAGTTTACCAAACCTACGTGCGCTTACAATTTTTTGTGCCGATAGCAGCCCTATGCCAGGCACACGCAGTATCGCCTGTAGGCCGGCCTTATTAATATCTACCGGAAAAGCCTGCATATTGCGGATGGCCCAGCCCAGTTTCGGGTCTATATCCAAATCGAGGTGCGGCTTAGCGCTATTTACAATTTCGTTTACCTTAAAGCCATAAAAGCGCATCAGCCAGTCGGCCTGGTAAAGGCGGTTCTCGCGTACCATGGGTACAGCAGTATTTAAAGCCGGCAGCCTGTTGTCTGCCAGCACCGGCACATAACCCGAATAATACACCCGTTTCAGTTTAAAAGCCTTATAAAAATAATCGGCCGAGTGTAATACCTCGCTATCATTCTCGGGCGTAGCGCCTATGATCATTTGGGTGCTTTGCCCTGCCGGCGCAAAATGAGGCGCTTTTTTAAACAGCTTCTTTTCTTCGGTATGCCTGATGATGGCATTTTTTAAATACCCCATCGGTTTTATCATATCCTGCTGGTTTTTATCGGGGGCGAGCAACTTTAGCCCCGCCTCGGTAGGCATCTCCAGGTTTACGCTCAGCCGGTCGGCATATAAACCGGCCTCGTTCATTAGCTCGTCGCTGGCGCCGGGAATAGATTTTAAGTGGATATACCCGTTAAATTTATGTTCGGTACGTAGTTTTTTGGCTACGCGCACCAGCCGCTCCATGGTATAATCGGCATCTTTAAAAATGCCGGAACTAAGAAACAAGCCTTCGATGTAATTGCGGCGGTAAAAGTTAATGGTGAGGTCTACCACTTCCTGCACGGTGAAAGCAGCGCGTTTGATATCATTGTTTTTGCGCGATACACAATACGCGCAATCAAAAATGCAATGATTGGTCAGCAATATTTTTAAGAGCGAAACACAACGCCCATCCTCGGTGTACGAGTGGCAAATACCGTTGCTGGCATTACCCAGCCCCTTATTTTCGTTTTTACGCTTGCTGCCGCTGCTCGCGCACGATACATCATACTTGGCCGCATCTGCCAGTATATTCAACTTCTCCGTTATCCGTTCCTCATTCATGCCAAATCAAAAATACTAATAATATTAGTATTTAACATTGATGGAGCGTAAATATTTAACTCGCTTCAGGAATAGTTTCAAATTAATTTTAAGGCAAGTTTGTTTGCTTCTGTGCTTACTGCGGGTAATTTACAGGTACAATTATTACCTTTATCGGTATAAAAATATTACCTATGAACGCCCCTAACCTGTGCCAGCACCTGCAGGCCATTACCGAAGTAAAGTTGAGCGATGAGCATGTTTGCGAAGAATGCATTAAAACCGGCGATAAATGGTTTCACCTGCGCACCTGCCAAAGCTGCGGCGTGACGCTATGCTGCGATCAATCGGTAAACCAGCACATGACAAAACATTACCATGCTACACAGCACCCGGTAATTGCGTCGGCCCAGCCGGGGGAGCGCTGGCTGTGGTGCTACCCTGATGAGGAGTTTGTGGAGTATTAATCTTTCGGTTTAATATTTACCGGCCTGTAAGGCGGCCCATCGGGGCTGAGGTCTGTTACTATACGTTCGAAAACCGAATCATCCACTATTTCGTTGGCACCTGCCGTTTTTAGCACCTGCCGCACGTGTTTACCTAAAAACTTAAACGGAGGTTTATTAGAATCATAAAGCGTGGACTTAATGTTGGGTGCAATATTATTTTGGTTGGCAATGTACTCCGGCTCAAAAGTTAACCCTGTGTCTTTCGCTTTATCTATCATCCATTTCAAGGCAATATCGCTAAGCCCTGTTTTTGGGTATCCGCCGCCAATATTAGAGTGCACACCGGCAAACCATCGTTGTTCTAAAACCTGCCCGGTTTCTCTGTTCCCTAAGTTGCCGCTTTGTTTCCAAAGGGTGGGGATAAAGCTTTTACGCTGTTCATCGACCGCCAGGGCGTGGTAGGCAAAATCTACGGCGCTGCTGAGGGTGGTATCATGAAACTGGTATTTCTTTTTATTTTGCATCATCATAAACGGGATACCCAATGATCCTACTGTATCCCACACGCCAATAAACTTTACGTGCGCATCCGGCTGGCTGTGCTTCTCCCTAAATTCGGTTGCCACCTTACCGTCCGGTTTTTCTTTGGGGTTGCGGTAAAGGTCGTACGCTTGTCTAATGAGGTTTAGGTCGTTGTTCTTCACCAGCCCTACCTTGCGTATCATGCCGGCAAGGCTACGGGAGGTGTACGCGCCGCGGCTAAACCCAAAAAGGTATATCTCGTCCCCCTGCTCGTAATTCCAGATGATGAATTTGTAGGCATCCAGTATATTTTCATCCAAACCATAACCTGTTGCGCCATCAATAATACGGCGCAATTTGCTGCCGGTAGAGCCCACCCCCTGGTCGTAATATTTTATTTGTTTTATGCCCTCACCATCTTCGTTACAAATAGCCTCAAATATCTTTTGCACGTTGGTGCGGATGTTTACGCCTTCTTCCACGTCGCCGGGTTTGTTCCAGGTGCCATCGCTGCAGGTTACTATCCGTTTTCTAATTTTTCCCATGGTGATGATTATATAAGGTGCTGTTTAATTTTCCCTGAATTTTTTTGGGGCGTCACTCAATTCCGCAAGGTCAAGTTCTAATATCGTTTGCCCGCCGTCGGCCTCTACACCTACGGTAAAAGCCCCGTACACCCAATTAAGCTGAAGCTCGGCAGTATTATTACTTGCCGAGATAACAGGGTCGGGATTGCGGAAAGTATCGTGCAGGTGAAACTTCACCAATCCGGTTAAAGGGACATTGTTGGTGGCAGTAACCATAAGTTTCACCGTAAAGAACCCGCTAACATTTCCTTCTTTAACCATAGCCGACAGTTTACGGCCATTCGCTTCTGCAAAGCCGCCCCATTTACCTTTTTGCGGGTCATCTTTTACATCCGAAGGTGCAGCCTTTTCCTTTTCGGCATCCAATAAACTTTTTATCGCGGGGTTTCCGGTGTTTTCATCGGGCTTAGCGTTGGTTATTTTTTCCTGCAGGTCGTTGCTTTGGGTTTTTAAGTCATTCAGGTCCTTCTTCAATTCTTTCAGGGTTATGCTTACCCCTCCAAAGCTGACGCTCTGTAAATTGGGCAGCAGAATAGCCAGTACGATACCTCCCAGTGCCAAAATAAAATAAGTAACCGCTTGGGTATAGCCATATTTTATACAATCGTTACAAGCCGGGACTGTTTTTGATAGCCTGCTTACCTCAACACTTTTTAAATACGATTGCTTGCTTAAATCAATAACCTGCAATCCAAGCATTGTCATTAATACCGAAAAAGGAATGATAAAAATAAACAACAACACATTGGTTTTATTCAACTTCAAAAACTCCTTCATTGCTTTGTATTGTGATAAGTGTCACTGACCCAATCAAATATAACCGATAAAAAAAACATTTCCACCCCGTGAAAACACGGTATTTTTAATTAAAAAAGCCACCCTGGTTTCCCCGGGCGGCTCAAAAAAATCAATCGTACTGCTTAATTATTGCTTTGGCTTGCCGTCTGCATCAAGCTCTACAATGGGGTAACCAAGTTTTTGCAGGCCCGGCAATATCTTTGCCTTATCGCCCACCACCAAAATAACCATGTTATCGGTATTGAGGTATTTAGCGGCCAACTGGTTTATCTCGGCAGGTGTGATGGTAGAGAGTATCTTGTTCTGCTCATCTACATAAGTTGGTTTAAGGTTGTATTCCAAAATGCGCGACAGGAACGCTGCTTTTTGCCCGTTTGTTTCGTAACGGCGTGCATCGCTTTGCCCTATCGATGTTTGGGTAAACTTCAACTCATCGGGCGTAATGCCGTTTGCCTGGTAGTTGCGGATCTCTTTTATAAATTCAACTATCGAGCTATCCGTCGCGGTAGCCAAAACACCTGCATACGCGGTAAAGTCGCCGCCGTATTTGCTTGAGCTAAAACCCGAGCGGGCACCGTAGGTCCAGCCTTTTTTCTCGCGCAGGTTTAGGTTTATACGGCTATTGAATGCGCCGCCTAAAATATAGTTGGCGATGCCCAGTTTATAATACTCGCCCGTGGCATCGTAATTCAGCTTATCCAAATAGCCAATGCGTATTTCTGATTGGGCTGCGTTAGGTACATCAACCAGGTAAAGGGTTGTTTTGTCGAACGTTTTACCTTCTGCCGGCGCCGGGATAGTTACCTTTTTATCTGCCCAGCTATTCAGGAAGGCAAGATTGCCCCGCGCGGTTCCCTGGTTAACATCGCCTACAATTACAATTTTTGTTTGCGATGGGGTGAAGTATTTATCGTAATAATCCTGCACATCCTGTAAGGTGATGCCCGCTACGGTTTCTTCGTTGCCGCCGGTGGCGTAGGTGCGTACGTTATCGGTTCCGTAAAGTATTTTATTGTAAACGGTCGATGCCACGCCGGCAGGCTGCGTTTTGGCTTGTTTAAAACCTTCGAGGGTTTGCTTTTTTATGCGGTCTAAGGCGTCCTGGGTAAATTTAGGGTTCAACAGGCGTTCCTGCAGCAGCTCCATGGTTTTTGTCAGGTTTTTATTGAGGGTTGATACACTTATCGCTATCTCATCGCTACCTGCGAATACCGAAATATTGCTCCCCAATTTATCCAGTTCGGAATTGAACTGCTCAGCCGTATAGTTTTTGGTGTCCTCGTTCATCATACGGGCAACAATGCCTGCCACGCCGGCTTTAGCCGGATTAGAAACAGCATACATACCACCACCCTTTATCGACATTTGCAACGATACCGATGGGATCTCGCTGTTTTGCGTTCCGATCATCTGGATGCCGTTTGGTGTTGTGGTGGTCCACATGGCGGGTACCTTTATAGATGGGTTTGGCCCAATGCCCGGCTTGGCGGCACGGCTAAAATTATCTTTTGCTTTGTTGTAAACCAGCCCGGTATAGCCATAATCGGGTGCTTTATAACCTGCCGTGTTTACCGTATAATTATCGGGCTGAGGTGCTATTATTGTACCTCCTTTTGGCAATACGCTTAATATAACCGCCGGCTTGCCCTTGATGTATTTATTATAAACACGTATTACGTCTTCTTTAGTAACCGCCCGGATATCCGCCAGTTCGCGGCCAATTTGGTTGGGGTTGCCTGTTAGGTATTGCGCCTGCGCCAGTTCTGATACCTTGCCGCTTACGCTGGATAGGCCGTTGATGTAGTTTGCTTCGGCGCTTGCTTTGAAACGGGTAAGGGCATCATCGGTAACGCCTGTTTTTTCAAATTCGGCTAACGATTCTGCAACCAGCTTTTGTGCATCCGCCAGTGTTTGGCCCGGGAATGGTATCACACGCATGGTTATTTCGCCGGCTAATTCGGTGTTCGACGAACTCATGGAAGCCTGTGCAGCTTTGCGGGTTTTTACAAAGTTTTTGTAAAAGATGGAGTTACGCCCCTGCCCTATGATCTCTGATAATGCATCGAGCGGCGACATATCCTTATCATAAATTTTTACGCCGGGGTAAGTAATTGATAATAATGGCAGTTTTGCGTAGTTATCCACGTATGATACATACCTATCGGCAGTTAATACCGGTGCCGGGAAGTTTGCGTTTTTAACCACCGGCCCGCGGGGTATACCGCCAAAGTATTTTTGCACCCATGCCAAAGTTTGTTTGGCATCTAAATCGCCACCGATAGTAATAGTAGCGTTATTTGGGCCGTACCACCTTAAAAAGAAATTTTTCAGGTCGTTTACGCCCACTTTGTTCAGTTCTTCTATGTAGCCAATAGTTAGCCAGGAGTATGGATGACCATACGGGTACAGGTTTTTGGAGGTAACCTCGCCTGCCAAACCATAAGGGCGGTTATCGTAGTTTTGGCCACGCTCGTTCTTCACCGTAGCGCGCTGTACTTCAAATTTACGCTGAGTCACGGAGTCTAACAGGAAACCCATACGGTCAGATTCCAGCCAAAGCATTTTCTCCAATTGGTTAGATGGCACGGTTTCGTAATAGTTGGTACGGTCGCGGTTGGTAGAGCCGTTCAGCGTACCACCTGCTTCCGTAATTATTTTAAAATGGTCGCCATTGCCTACGTGTTCGCTGCCCTGAAACATCATATGCTCGAAGAAGTGCGCAAAGCCCGATTTGCCAATCTCTTCGCGTGCCGAGCCTACGTGGTAAGTTACATCCACATGCACCAGCGGATCTGAGTGGTCCTCGGCCAATATCACAGTTAAGCCATTTGGCAATACATATTTTTCGTAAGGGATAACCAGTTCGGTGCCTTTTCGCGTTACTTTTTCTACCAGCTTTGGCCCCGTACTAGTTTGCGCCATGGCGGTAAATGCCATTAATGCCAGCGACGGCGTTAACAAGGCGCACTTTAAAGATCTAATCATATATTTTTGAGTTAAGGATGATGAAAGTACTTCTTTTTGGAAAAGATTTACATAACGCTAATATTGGTAAAATTCACCTACTGATTAACGCTTTTAACATTCAATTTAATTTATGTAACGTATTTGTGGCCATCATTGCGCTGTAAGACATTTAGCCCTGCTAAATACAGCCAGGAGTTATGCATAAAATTACTTCAAAAAAAAGCCGGGGCTTTCAACCTACGCTGAAGGCCCCGGCTTGGGTTGTGTAAAGGTTATGGTGTTTTAATATTTTAGTACGATGTAGCCTGTTTTCCTTTTCACCTCTGCCCCTTTCTTGTACTCTACCGAGTAGAAGTAAGTACCGGGTTGTTGCAAAGTGCCGTTGCTGGCACGCCCGTCGAACGCTTTGCTTTCATTATCGTAGCCTTTTGCTTCGAAGATGACGTCGCCATTGCGGTTCATCACTTTTACCGTATTCTCCGGGTAAGCATTGATACCAGCAATGGTGAAACGGTCATTGATGCCATCGCCATTTGGCGATACGCCTTGCTTAACAACCAGCTCTTCTATTACTGGTTCGGTGCTGGCGGTTGGTTTTTGCAACACATCTATTTGGTTTTTGCCGGGTGCGATGGCCGCGATTAGCGGGGCATCCTTGTTTACGGCAATAGCATAGGTTTTGATGGTTACGCCGTCTTCTGCCGTTACTGTTACCGTTATCAGCGTGCTGCTGCCGGTAAGCGGTATACTGCCCGATGCCACGCCGCTGGCTACAATGGTGCCATTGGTGTGTATTACAGCATTAACATCTGATGCGGTGGCTGCTATGCTTACCGCTGTGGTGCTTGCAGGCACGATTGCAACACGGTTATAGTCTGCCGGGCCTGTGGTAGCACGTATGGTTACCGAGGGATTTAACCTTAGCTTGGTAAGTACCGCAGCGGTGCGCGGTGCGCGGTTTACGGTTATGGCATATACCTTTTTGGTTATGCCGTCAGGCGCAGTTACTTCTATGGTTACTGCTGTTGTTGTAGTTGGCAATGGGATAGCTTGGCTACCCACACCGCTGGCAACAATACTGCCGTTTACGCGGATCGTAGCTTCGGCATCTGCTGCGGTTGAGGTAAACATAACCGAAGTTGCTGTTGATGGCAGCGCGATGGCACGGTTAAAGTCTGCCGGGCCGCTTACCGTGGTAAGCGTGGCGCCCGGGTTGCTTACTATCTTAGTTAACAGTGCCTGGCTAGATGCCGGCCTGGTAATGGCAATGGCGTAAGTTTTAACTATACCGCCTACTGCTGATGTTACTTCTATATTCACCGCCGTAGTGCCTATGGCAAGCGGTATGTTGCCCGATGCTTCGCCGCTGGCAACAACTACGCCGTTTACCTTGATGGTAGCATTCGGGTCGGCGGCAGTCGGGGTAATGCTGATGCCTGCAACGCTTGTAGCTACGGTTATGGCGCGGTTAAAATCTGCCGGGCCGGTAACAGTTTTTATAGTTGCCTTTGGCGTGGTTACTATTTGCGTAAGCACTGCGCTGGATGCCGCAAGGTGGCTAACGGTTAACGAATACGTTTTTATAGTTGTGCCGTCTTCGGCGGTTACCTCAATCGGTATAACCGTTGTGCCGGCGTTGAGGGAGATATTGCCCGAGGCAATGCCGCTTGCCACCGCCACTCCTGCTACTTTTATCGCAGCGCCTGCATCTGCTGCTGTTGGCGTAACGGTAATGCTTGCCACACCGGCAGGCACCGATACCGCGCGGTTAAAGTCGGCACTGCCGGTAGTAGTGCTTATGGTGCCGAAAGGGTTGGTGGACAGCAAGCTTAGGGTTGCAACGGACGACCCTGTACGGGTAACCGTTATAGTATAGGTTTCGATGCTGCCGTCGGTTGCGGTTACTACTACCGGGATAACGTTACTGCCTACTACAAGCGCCACCGCTGCCGATGGCGTACCGCCGTTTACCGTTACGGAAGCGGTTGGGTCGGATGCGGTTGCTGTAACGGTTGTACTGGCGAGAATATTAGGCACGCTTACAGCATAGGCATACGTGCCGCTGGTAAAGCCGGGGTTCAGTGCGCCGCCGCTAAGCGTTAGGGTGGCAAGGGTGGCATCTTGCGCCCTGGTTACGGTAACTGCATAGTTGCGAATAGTTGTACCGTCCTGTGCTGTTACTACAACAGGTATGCTTGTAGTTGTGCCTGTTAATGCTATAGCAGCTGTTAATTGGCCTGATGTTGCCGGTGCGCCGCCCACCGTAACGGTGGCGCCTGCATCCTGCACGGTTGCCGTAAGCTTAATACTATTTACATGGTTGGCTACCTTAATATTAAACTCAGCACCACCTTCAAACGGGTAATAAGTACCCGCATTAGCTGTTAAGCGTAACAAACGTGCGTTTGACGATTTTGCCCTGATCAGTGTAACGGTATAGGTTTTTGTTGCCACACCGTTTTGGGCGGTTACCTCTACATTGAACACATTTTCCCCAACACCCAAATCGTAAATATTGGAATAAGCGGGGTCGGTAGTAGCTACACCATTAACCTTTATAGTAGCATTTTCATCTGCCGGTGCTGGCGTAAAGCTGGTTTGTAAACTACTGTTGGCAATAGTGGCGGTGTAATTGGTTACGCCCTGGTCAAAGGTTTCGTTAAAAGTAGCGTTGGCTATATCTATACCTGTAAGGTAGGCATTGGCGGCACCTTCGCGGGTTATAAGCAAGGTATAAGAATTGGTGGTTGTTCCATCCTCTGCTGTGGTGGTTATCGGGATGGTGTTAAGGCCTACATTCAGCTCGATCTCTCCCGATTCCTGCCCGCTAGCGCGGTTAAAGATATTATTATAACGGATAAGGGTGGAATTTACAGTTGCTGTTGCCATCACCGTAAAATGGGTTTTATCGAAACCTACATTTGCAGAATAGGTGTGCTCGGCAGGGTCAAATACCGGTGTAAGCGTTAGGCCTTGTGTACCCACCAAATTGCTAAGATCGGCATTGGCCGATGGCTGTACATAAACATTAATGGTGTAGGTTTTCATGGCGCCGCTTGAAGGGACAATCACCATCACGTAAGCATTGTTGAATGTATGCAGTGGGAAAGTGCCCGGCGTACCCGACAAAATGGTAACCGAACCGTCTTGTGCAGTAATAACCGCTGCAGGGTCGAGCGCTGTTGGGGTGATTTGGACAGTACTTGTACCGGCAGGCAAAGTTACCTTATAGGTAAGCGAATCTTTATTGAAGGCTTTATCTAAAGCGCCATCGCTTACTACTACGTTGGCAAGGGCAGCCGATGGTGCCCGGTTTACCGTAACATAATAAGTTTTAGTAGTGCTGTTATCCGATGCTAAAACTACAACAGGTATAAGGTTATTGCCAAAATCAAGCGGAACGGCTGCGGATGCTTGTCCCGATACAACATCAACGCCATTAACTTTAACCGATGCGCTTACGTCTGCAGCAGTAGGTTTTAGAGTGATGCCTGCGGTTTCTCCCGAGACATTTATAGTATAATCCAATGTATTTACATTAAACACAGGGCTTAACGTACTTTCAGATGATGTAAGGTCTGCCAAATTAGCATTAGAGGTTGGTACCGCAATATTTACTACAGTACTGCCTATACCCCAACTACTATAAGCGCTAATTTTGTAATCTGTGGCACGGCTACCCGCTGTTGGTGTACCGCTGATAACCCCTGTTGTGTTATTCAGCATCAGTCCTGCGGGTAACACGCCGGCGTAGAAGCCGCCCGTAGGCTCTGTTTTTAAAATAACGCTATTAGGGTAGTTTTGCAAAGTGTACAGGTTGCCCTTACCATCAAACCCAAAGCGGAAAGACTCCTCATTCGGGATATTCCTTATAATCGTCCTGGCGCCATCCGCAACCGAATATTTTTCGATTATGTAAGCAAACGGGCTGTTGTTTAAACGGAGCATGTAAACATTGCCCTCAGCATCTGTTTTAAGGCTTACCAGCGTTGTGATACCGCTAAGTACCGTTTGCCTTGCACCGCCACCCGCCGGATATTTGTATAAATTGCCGCCAATAGTGCCGGTATAAATATTACCGGCATTATCTACCGCCAGCGCATAACCGGTAGCGCCGTTAGCCGGCGCGGCTACCACGCGCGGCCCGCCGTTTGCAGGGATCTTGTATATCGGCGAACTGCCGAAGTACGAGTTATAAAAAACGTTGCCCGATACATCTACGGCAAGGTTATATACGCTCGAGCCCGAGTCTATCGTCATCGTAGGGCCGCCGTTGAAAGGGATCTTGCGCACCCTGCTTGCTCCCTGTTCGGCTACGTACAGGTTGCCTTTTCCGTCTATACCAATATCGTAAGGGCTGGCAAAACTGCCGCCTATTTCGGTAACTGTGCCATTGGGCGTAATTTTTTTAACCCGGTTATTATTCCGGTCGGCAACGTACAGGTTGCCTGCTGTATCTGCTGCTACACCGCTTAACGTGTTAAAACCGCTTGCAACGGTAGTGGATGTACTGCTGTAAGCCGGAGCATCTACGGCATTGGTAACTGAAGGCGTAAGCGCTGAAATTGCATAGCCCACTGCATAGGTGTTAGGGCTATTATAGGTAATAACCGGTACAGGCGCTTTTACGGTAAAATTCACTTT